>NZ_MBLN01000026.1:0-4343 GCF_001854645.1 Pseudofrankia sp. EUN1h
AGGGGGAGTGATGGTTGGGCTTCGCGTCGGGAGCGCGGCACCAGGCCTCCAGCGCCCTGAAGGCCGCTTGGAACGCCCGTCGCGGCTGTTCTCGCGCGCGGTGTGGGGCTACGCGCTCCTGACCGGGCTGGTGGTCGCGTTCGCGACGCTACTCAGTCCCGGGCCCGCGCTGATCGCGGGGATGTTCGTGACCCTCGCCGCCGAGGTGGCCCTCGCGGTGGCCTGCCTGTGGAGCGCGCGGCGCGCCCGTGCCGGCGACCGGCGATGGCGATGGCTCATTGGCGTGCTGGCGATCGCCATGGCAGGAACCAACCTCATCACCACAGCGACGTTACTCAGCGGCGGCTCGCTCGCTGCCCGCAACTCGTCGGCGTATCTATTCCTTGACGTGTTCTACGGGCTCGCTCTGGCGGSCCTGCTCTGCCTGCCCACCTACCCCGTCGAGAGCAGAGGTGGCCGCAGCCGTGGTCCGCGTCGCTGGCACGCGATCATCATCCTGGACTGTGCGCTGATCGTCGGCTCCGTCGTCCTCATGGAGTGGGGGACGATGCTGCGCACGATCGCCGACGCGCACTCGCCGAGCGGCACGGTGGTGGTGTTTTCCCTGATCCAGCAGGTGGCGTCACTGATACTCGCGGTGGCCGTCCTGCTGATCGCGAGCTTCCGCCGCCCGACGTCCCCGTCCACGCTGGCCTTGCTCGGGGCGGGCCTGTTGATCTACGGGCTCACCACCAGCACCTTCGTCTACCGTCAGGCCCAGGGCCACCAGGACCTCCCTGCCTGGAGCCTGATCCCCTTCACCGCATCGATCCTGCTGATGGCGCTCGCCGCGCTCGTGCCTGATCGCTACACGGTGGACCCGGAGGACCCGCCACCGCGGCGCCCGCGGGCCATGTGGGCGCACGCCGTGCTGCCCTATGTGGTACTCGCGTCCGCAGGCCTGTTGATCTTCGGCAGGCTGGCGGCCGGCGCGCCACTCGACCGGGTCGAGACCTACGGCATGGTCCTGTTGCTGGTGCTCGCGCTCACGCGACAGATGTTCACCATCGCCGAGAACACCCGCCTGCTAGCCACAGTTCAGGAGCGGGAGAGCCAGCTGCACTACCAGGCGTTTCACGACTCGCTGACCGGTCTGGCGAACCGGGCCCTGTTCACCCGGCGGCTGCAGCAGGCAATCAACCAGACGGCCGGCACCGACCGCGGGCCCACCGGCCCGTCGAACCCCATCACCGTCCTGTTCGTGGATCTCGACCACTTCAAACGGGTCAACGACACACTCGGCCACGCCGCAGGTGACGAGCTCCTGAGGATCAGCGCGGCGCGGCTACGGGAAGGAATCCGCGCCAGCGACACGGTCGCCCGCCTGGGCGGCGACGAGTTCGCCGTCATCCTCGACGGCGCCGGCTCCGAAGACCCGTACCGCGTCGCCGAACGCCTCGCGACCCGTATGCAGGCACCCTGCCAGCTCGCCGGCCGGACCTACACCCCCCACGCCAGCCTCGGACTGGTCACCCTCGACCGCGACCAGCGGCCAACCAGCCCCGACGCGCTGCTTCACCAGGCCGACCTGGCGATGTACGCGGCGAAACGCGGACGAGCGGGCAGACTTGTCGCCTACCACCCCGACCTGGTGCAGGGATTCTCAAGGCCGGAGTAGATCGCGGCGGAGGTCTGTGCCGTCGTGAGGTGCTCGTGATTCAGTCGTCCGGTCCGCTGACATGCGGTGTGGGCGGGGGCGTTGCTGGCCTGGTCTGGAAGCTGACGTTCCGGTCGTCGCGTTCCGGCTCGCCGACCATGGTCGCCTCCCATCGGTAGCGCTTGCCCATGGCCAGTGTCAGGGGCGGTACGGTGATCGCTAGTGGGATCTGCAAGGGGAGCCCTCGGTCAGGCCCGGGGGGTCGACCCACCTCCATGACCGCTTCGATCTGCACCGTCTGAGGCCCGGTCGGCCCCGGCTGCATGACGGGCTCGTCGTCCTGATCATGTAGCTCGAGGCGCAGCGTGAACGGCGAGTTCGCCCTGTCCCAGGGCACCTCGATCCTGATGCCGAGGGCGGACGGGGCAGGCAGCGGTCCGATGAGGTTCCARCCGCCACCGATGACGTTCAGCTTGCCCTCCGCGACCTGGGCGGCATCGCAGAGGATCATGGTGAGCTTCACAGAGTTGCTCCTGATCCCACTCGTGCGGCGGGCACAAGGCGGCCCATCAGCAAGGGCCGGCTCTGCTCGTCGCGTTCGCGCTGCTACGCCTGGAGGGCGATCGTGGGAGCTGCGCCTCCGCGGGCGGGTGGCCCGACCGTGCTGCGACGTCCGCTGGCCGGTCACACCCTCGGTCACGTCGACAGGTGGAACCGACTCCCAGCTACACAGGCGGTGTCCGTCGAGGTTCGAGAAATTTCGCCTGGAGATCTCCCCGCCGGCCGGCGGGACCGTCGTGCGGCCCGGGTGGGCTCAGGCCTGCCTGCCGTCGTCCGGGCTGCGGGTAACCGAGGCGGGCTGTGGCGGCCGGGAGGATGGGCCTGGTAGTGGTACAAGCTGGCAGGAAGATAACGTTTGTGAGGGTGGCGCGGTGGCAGGAGGCTGCCCGCTGGGTGAGGGGCGGGGGCCGTGACCGAGCCGGACAGGACAGACGAGTCGACCGAGGTGTCCAGGCGGAGTTCCCTGCACGGCTCCGTCATCTCAAGGAGTGCGCCGCCTGTTGACCTGCACGTAGATGTCGCGCACACCGCGAGGATGTACGACTACTTCCTCGGAGGCAAGACCAACTATCCGGCCGACCGGGAGGCGGCGCAGGAGATCCTCTCCATCTATCCGAACGCGCCGGTGACCTCCCGGGCGAATCGGGCGTTCATGACCCGCGTCGCGCACCACCTCGCCGCCAAGCGCGGGGTACGGCAGTTTCTGGATATCGGTACCGGAATTCCCACCTCGCCGAACCTGCATGAGGTCGTCCAGGCTGTCACGCCGGAGGCTAGGGTTGTATACGTCGACGACGACCCGATCGTGCTCACACACGCCAGAGCCCTCCTGACCAGCGATCCGGCGGGTCGGACTGTCTATATCGACGCCGATCTTCGCGATCCGGCGGCGATTCTGGTATCCGATCTTCTCCAGTCCACCCTGGATCTCACCGAGCCCGTCGCTCTCTCGCTCATCGCGATTCTGCACTTCATTCCCGACGATACCGAGGCCTTCGACATCGTATGTTCCCTGATGGAGCGGCTGCCGGCGGGCAGCTACCTGACCATCACACACATCGCCAACGATCTTGACCCCGCCTTGGACACCGTCGCGGCGGCGTACCAGCAGCGCGGCATCCCGATGGTCGCCCGCGATCACCACCAGATCACCCGTCTGTTCGCCGGACACGATCTCCTTGAGCCCGGCGTGGTCGCCCTCGACCGTTGGCATCCCGACCTGGCGCCGCCGTCGGACACGGTGATCGGCGGCTATGGCGGCGTCGCCCGCAAACCCTGATCCCGACCACCCAACCGCCGCGCCCCAGCAGCGCGGCCGGTCGCCGTAGAGCGTGGGACGGCGACCGTGAGCGACACATTCCGGGTCGGCGTTGAACACATCGCAGAGYAGGATTTCCCGCCTGGCCATCCRCCGCGCCTACTGCCTGGTACCTCGTGTGGGCGACTGGTCACCGCCTGGTTGGTCGCGGCGTTGCCTGACGCGATGCGTCAGGCCGGGACTGGAACGGCGCTGTCGCGGTCTCGGAGCTGTCCCATGCGGCGCCGGCCTGGTCGGGGGRCCCGCCAACCGGCGACTGTGTCCAGTCGAGGTCCGGCACGTCTCGGCGCCGGCTGGATCCGCGGCGGGCGCTCGGTTGTGGTGTGTGCAGGTGGAGAAGCGCGGGCAGCAAAGTTGCCCGCAGCACGAACGCGTCGATGGCGACACCGGCGGCGAGGCCGCATCCGATGACCTTCATCATGCGTGCCGGCTGTGCGGCGACCGCAGCGAAGAGGAACAGCATCACGAGGTTCATGGTGAGCATGACGTGGCCGACGTCGGCGTGGCCGAGCCGGACGGGGCCGGTCGCGTCGCGGCGGTGACGGGCTTGTCCGCCACGGTTGGGGCCGGGGGGCTGGGTGAGTCGGTCGAGCAGGCTGAGGTTCAGGCCCGGGAGCAGGCCGAACACGGCGACCAGGACGATGACCAGCAGTGAGGGTTCGACCGGCCCGGTCGCCAGTCCCAGGGTCCGGGTGACGAGGTTGGTCTGGAACAGCAGGGCGAGGACGCCAGCAGCGGCGAGAATCGCGAGGGCGCTGGTGAGTGCCAGGGCGGCCGCGATCGTCGCCGATCGCAGCATGAGGAGCCCGCATCCGAGCACCGTGAGGA
>NZ_MBLN01000027.1:0-3080 GCF_001854645.1 Pseudofrankia sp. EUN1h
GCCTCGTCCGCGGCAAGCCCGTCGAACGCTGGACGGCCCGCGAGCAACCGAACACGGCGAGCTGATAGCCCTTCAAGATTCAGGACAGGCTCTCACAGATGTGCCGAATCGGCCGTGGAATGCCGACATCGTCGTCGGGCAGCTGGGGCCCGACGCCGCCCGCGCGGCGGCGAGTCGGCGGGCTGCATCACGGCGGAGACGAGACTGTCGCTGGCAGAGGGGCGGCCGGCGGCGGACCGTCCGCGGGTGGGACTCGTCTACGCGCTGCGGGCTATGACGCCGGTGAGGGTGCGCTCGGTGGCGCGGGCGCGGTGGATCAGRCTGGCCTGAAGGGTGCAGTTACGCGGTTTCGCTGGTCAGGCGGCGTGTTGCGGGACGTTCCGCGCTGGCCGTGGCGATGAAGGCGTCGAGGCGGCGGGCGTGGGCGCCGCGCCAGTAGATCTGGCCGCAGGCGATACAGCGGGTGAAGTGGGTCGCGGTGCGCCGGGTACCGGGCTCCACCTTGTCGAGGACCTCTTCCCTCGGCACCGGCCGCAGTTCGGCGCCGCAGGAGACACAACGGGTGAGCGGTGCCAGTGGCGGCGCGAACCGGTCAAGGACATCGTGTGCCTGATCGTCCGGCCGGTCGCCGCGGACGTATGCGCCGTGCGGCAGGCTGCGCCGGAACAGCAGGCCCCGGTCCCGCGTCAGCAGCACCCGGCGCTCTCGGATCGCCTGGGCGAGGAGTTCGTCATCGGCGGCGTCGTTGCGGTAGGCCACGTCCAGGCCGAGCAGTCGCAGCCGACGGGACAACGCGCCCAGGTGCACGTCGAGGACGAACCGCGGCTCGGTCAACGGCTGGGGACGCGCCGCTGGCTCGACCCGCACGATCTCGTCCAGCCCGGGCCGGCAGGATGGGCTGAGGAGCGTGCCGTCGGCCCGTCGTAGCGCTCCGACCTCGGTTAGCGGCACCCCGACCGACTGCACGACGTGGCCCAGCGTGGCGTCCGGATCCGGCGGCGGCCCGTCGACCAGCCCGCCTTTCTCCGCCCGCCGCCAGGACCCGTACAGCAACGGCCGCAGTTCCTCGGYGACCTCCAGTACCACCACACCAGTTGCCTACCCGCCGGACACCCTCATCCGCGGGTTCGGGTTCGAGTCTCTGGCGGCGCACCCGGTCGCGGGTCTGTGYCGGTTGTTTGAACCCGATAGGTGGGACTGAGCGTGAGATCTGCGGGCTGCCCGACCAACTGCGCGGGACCAGGCGGCGATGCCAGGCCAGCAGCGTCGCCGGGGTCACCAGCCGACATGCCCGGACCTCGTGGGGGAGCAGCCGGGCGAGCGCGGCCAGGACCGCGCGGTCTGGCCAGGTGAACCGAGGCCGCCCGACCTGACGGCGTAGCACTGCTACCTCGTGACGGAGCACGAGCAGTTCCGTCGTCCTCGCTGCGTCGGCGCGGGTCAGCGGGACGAGCCAGCCGAACACCCGGACCATGGCCAGGTACACCAGCCGCACCACCATGAACGGAGATCATGCACCGCCGCGCCTGGTAGCGAAATAGCAGGTCAACAGGGTCTCCACCCGCGACCAGCACGCCGAAGCCCAACACGACGCCCTCCGAGCGACCGGCTACGACGCGATCTTCATCGACAAGGCCTCCGGTAAGCTTGTCCGCCGCCCCGAGCTCGACAAGGCGCTCCTGTCCGCGAACCGCGCCGGCGACCAGCTCGTCATCACCAAGCTCGACCGGCTCGGCCGCTCCCGGCGATGCCCCCAGGACGGGTTGTCTCGCCAGGCGGATCACCAGCGCCCGTACCGCGTCGTCTACCGACGGGCGACCGGTGCGGTGCGGGTAGATCCACCGCTGACGGACCAGCCGGCGGTGCCAGGCCAGCAGCGTCGCCGGGGTCACCAGCCGGCAGGACTGGGCCCCGCGGGGGAGCAGCCGGGCCAGCGCGGCCAAGACCGCGCGATCCGGCCGGGTGAACCGAGGCCGCTCGACCTGGCGACGCAGCACGGCGACCTCCTGGCGCAAGACCAGTAGTTCCGTCATCGTCGCCGCATCGCTGCGGGTGAGCAGAACGAGCCAGCTGAACACCCGCACCATGACCAGATACACCAGTCGCACGACCATGAGCCACGATCATCCGCCACGGCACCTGGCAGCGAAGTTGCAGGTCAACGCCCCGAGACCGAGTTCTGGCACGGTACAGGATCTAGGGGGCATCATCCGGTGATTGATGATCAAAAGATAGAGGACTTCCGTCGGTGGGCTCTGGCTGTTCTGGGCTTGCTCAGTGCCACATCGGACCGTCAGGTTTCCTACTTGCGACAGTCGAACGTGGGAGCGGATGAGCTCTTGCTCCAATTCGACGACGTGCTGTATGTGGCTCGCGCGAGGGTTGCCGATGGGTCACTTGAGGGCGAGGATTTTCTTCTGCTCCTGAAAGTCAATAAAAGAGTAGATTCCGTAAATTCGGGACCGGATTCAATCTGGACGAATGAAGCACTCGAGGTGGCAGTAGAATGGAGGGAGCTACGGATCACGGCTGGGGCGGTGGAGGCGAGCCTTGAGAAATCCTGGAACCTAGCTTCTGGAGATTAGCAAGATCTGCCTGCGATGTTGTATCTTACGAAAATGTGACATTCGGTCGGTTGTTGGTCTGGCGGTCGACAGGGTCCTCGGAGTCGTGGGCGGTCGCCGGGCCATAACCGCTTAACGTTCACGAGGAGCGGGATTACATCGCAGCGCCCACGAGATCCTCGTCCACGACGCCGATTGCGACCTAGGGCCTCGGTAAAGTTGCTTGCAAGCAGATCGCGATCGTCGTGAGTGCTGCCGACCCGGCCTGTGTAGGCAGGGCCGGGCGAAGGCGATCAGCAGCGGGTGAACCGGCAGACCTATCTATCCACGACCAAGTGATCAACAGCCATGCCGCGTTCGGTCAATGGCTCCTCGACGTTATGGCGTGGCAGCGCGAAATAGCTACCAGCAGACTTCCACAAAGACCACCTCCGGGCGGGAACCAGAAGCCGGTGAACTCCGAGACCGGGACCGACCCACGAGGATGGCGGCGAGCTGCCATCCGATCATGCCTGG
>NZ_MBLN01000028.1:0-3029 GCF_001854645.1 Pseudofrankia sp. EUN1h
CGCGCCAAGGCGGCACGACGTCAGCCAGACGATCCACAGACAGTTTTCACCCGATCAGGGTGCGCCGTCAGGCGCACGGGCTACTAACCCCCACACACGAGTCGTGGCAGATGAGCGCGCCCATAGACGCCGTGGTCCGGCGAGGCGCCGTCGATGCGTGTCGGAAGGCAGTGTCCATAGGGGCGCTCATCTGCCACGACTCGGCTGGAGGGCGGGCCCGGCGAGGGCTGTGAAGGCGCCGTCGCGTAGGAGGGGCACCGCGGTGTCGGCATCGAGCTGGGAGGCGGCCTCGATGTCGTCGTCCCAGCCGAGTTCCAGCAGTTCCCGCCCAGAGACGCAGCTGCGTAGTTCGTCGTGCAGGACAGGTGCTGCCGCCTCGAACACCGCCCGGGCGGCGCGGGCTTCCGGGGAGAGCTGGGTCCGGGTGAGGGAGCCGGCCTCGGCGGTGCGGGCGATGACCGCGCCGGCGCCGAGGAGGTCCTCGACGGCGGGTCGCAGTGGGCCGGCGTGCACGGTTCCCGACGGGTCCGGCCAGCGTTCTCCCGCCGCGATCACCGCGGCGGCGCGGCCGGCGGCGACGTTGTGGGCGAGCAGGGCACCGACCACCGCGGCGTTGCGCAGGCAGCCGGCGATCGGTGCGGCGCCGTACGCGCTGGCGACGGCCGACAGCGTGGCGCCGTTCGGGGAGGGCAGGACCAGGCGGGTTCCCGCCGGGATGCGGGCGAGGTCGGTGGGTGACAGCGACCAGGCAGCGAGTGGGTCTCCTCTCCGGCCGGCGAGGACCGCGCGGCGTTGCGCGGCGAACTGGGCGGCGGTGGCGTCACGCCACCGATAGGGCAGCACCACCGCGCCGCGGCTGACAGCGACGCTCACCGCCGTCGTGAACCGCAGCACGTCGACGATCACGACCAGGTCGCTCGCCGGCGCCAGTGCCGCCAGGTCCTCGCCGCCCCAGCCGAATCGGACGGCGAACGGGCGCTGCCCGGCAACCATGATCACATGCCTCCTCCGCCGCGGAATACGGCAACGTCAACCCTTCCAGTACGGGCTCGACAGCGGCAGGCGAGCGCTCGTACGTAGCGGGCCAGGGCAACAAAGCCGAAGCCGGGGCCCTACTCCGGCGGGCGCGTCCAGGCGCGGACGGCCAACATCCGACGTCCGGTTTGCGGTCCACGCCAGGTGCGCAAGCGCGGGGCCTGGGCACATGCTTCAGGGCCCCCGCGACACCTCGGCGCGAAACGGCCGTCCCGGCGCGAGGTCGCCTTTCGCCCGTCAGAGCGGCGACCTGGCCGGATTGGAGCCGATCTCGAAGCGGCCGATGACGGTCACGCCGTCCTCCTCCACCCGGCCGCCACAAGATCGCCTGGACGACGGCGAACGTGGTCGAGATCTTGGTGGGGGGCCGTGGTGAGGCTGCCGAGGTCCGCTGACCGCGGCGTGGAGTTTGGGTGCCCGGTCAGCGTACGGTGCCAGGTGTGGACCATGCTGCCGCTCTGGTGGAGCAGAACCATCTGTTAGCCGATCTGCTCGGCGAGGCCGACCTGGACACGCCGGTTCCGACCTGCCCGGGCTGGAACCTGGCCCAGTTGATGCGCCACGTCGGGCGCTTTCATCGCTGGGCTGCGGAGATCGTCCAGACGCGGGCCGTTGACGCGATCGACCCGCGCACGGTCGCGGGCGGCAAGCCACCGGCCGACCACGACGGCGCGCTGGCGTGGCTGCGCGAGAGCCCGGCGGTGCTGATCGACGCGGTCGCTGTGGATCCAGACATACCCGTGTGGACGTTCACCGGCCCGCAGCCCGCCCGGTGGTGGGTCCGGCGGCGGCTGTACGAGGCGGTCGTCCACCGCATCGACGCCGCGCTCGCGCTGGGAACGGGGTACACGGTCGAGCCGGCGCTCGCGGCGGACGGGCTCTCCGAATGGCTCGGCCTCCTCGCCGCTCGCCCCGGCGCCACGGCCCTTCGCGAAGGCGCCACGATTCACCTGCACGCGACCGACGACGGCCTGGGCCCCGACGGGGAGTGGACGGTTCGCGGCGGTCCGGACGGGATCAGCTGGGACCACGGTCACGGCAAGGGCGACGCCGCGGTCCGCGGTACCGCGGCCGACCTGCTGCTCACGCTGCTGCGCCGTCTCCCCGACGACGACCACCGCTTGGAGATCGTCGGGGATCAAGAGCTGTGGACCGCCTGGCTCGCCAACACCCCCTTCTGAGCACTCGGCCCAGCGGATGCGGCTTAGATCTTGAATGGTCTGAGTCTGAGTCTCGCCAGTCACCCTTCGCGACAACGCCCTGATCGAAGCGGATTCGCTGAGACGGCCGGCAAGCGGGCGGCCACCGTCTGGCGGACTGGCCCCGCCCCGTCTGCGTCTGGAGGACTCGCGCCGGGCGGGAATTTCGGAGGCCGAGTGATCGCCCTCATGGTGTCATGGCCCACGTGACCAATGACCTGTGCGTGTTCTGTGCGATTGTCCGCGGTGAGGCTGAGTCGAGCGTTGTCTACGAGGACGACGCCATGCTGGCGTTCATGGTCCTCCAGCCGGTGACGCCGGGTCATCTGCTGGTCGTGCCGAAGGCGCACGCCGTGGGGTTGGCGGACCTGGACGACAAGGCAGGCGCCTGGATGTGGCAGGTCGCGCACCGCCTCGGGCGGGCGCTGCGCCACTCGGACCTGCGGTGCGAGGGCGTGAACCTGTTCCTCGCGGACGGCGCGGCCGCCTTCCAGGAGATCTTCCACGTCCACCTGCACGTGTTCCCGCGTTTCGCCGGTGACAGCTTCCGCATCGACGCCGACTGGCGCATGCGCGAACGCGGCGAACTCGACGAGGCGGCCACTGCGGTGCGCCTCGGGCTATCCAGGCTCGACGACGCGCAGGACGCACGGACGAAGCAGATTCAGTGAGACACGAGAGCAGACCGACACAACCTCACTGAGAGCCTGTCCTGAATCTTGATGTTGTGGGCTGGCCGTGGCCCGTTCCCGATCTTCGCGGTGTGGTGGCGTGAACGGCTGGGACGGGCTGGTC
>NZ_MBLN01000029.1:0-2912 GCF_001854645.1 Pseudofrankia sp. EUN1h
TGCATGCTCTCCGCGCATACGAGGCGTTCTACAACGATCATCGGTCACATCAGGGCATCGCCGATGCCAGGCCACTCCAACCGCTGCCCGAACCGATCACCGACCCGAACCGGCTCGCCCACCTAGACATCMRCAGACGCGACCGCCTCGCCGGCATCCTGCACGAATACGAACACGCAGCCTGACCAGCCCAGACGTATTTTTCGGCAGGAACAGGGCCACCGGGCGAGGCGGTGCCGGTCGGCCAGCCAGCTAAGCGTGGACCGGGCCGTGCGCCATCCACCCCACTGGGACCAATCCCATGGGCACTATAGGGATCTGACCGGAACGACGAATCCGTATGGAGAGAATCGCCGTTGCTGGCAAGCCGCCAGCGCGCCGGGCGCGTCCCCGCGGCGCGCACTGGCACTGCCAGCAGGCTGCACAGCGAGAGGCCGACCGGGCCGTGACCAGCAAGCTTGCCCAGTAGGTCAGGCCGTTCGCTGGATCCTCGCCAACGACGGACGGCGACTCCCAGCGCGATCCGATCCCTACAGGCATTGTAGGGATCGAGCGAAGATGAGCAGCCGATCCTTGGGGTTCGCAGCTATGTGAGCAAAACTGTGGTCGCGCGGCGGAGCCAGTTGAGCAGTTCTTGCTAGTGCTGACGGGATCTGGGCTCCATTGTCAACTACTGAACGTGACCGCAGTCTGGGTCCAGTGGGGGAGGCCGAGAACGGGCTCGACGCCGCTGGACGGTCTGCCCGTCACGCCCAGCGGACGCGGTAGGGCCAGCATTCCATGGCGGTGTCCAGCCACCGCCTGCTGTGGGAGAATCGCGCTGATGGGGTGGGACCGGCGTTCGGGACGGGCGGGAGCTGTGAGGATCGAACCGGCGGACGACGCCATGTTCTGCGAACGCGACGCCTGGCGCTACGACCCGCCTTACGACTTCTACGACACCGACGGCCTACCCGTGAAGAACCCCGAGCTCTTCTTCGCCGTGCGCGACGACGACGGCACCCTCATCGGCTTCTACTTCTTTGAGCCGGTCGACGACGGGCTGTTCTACGGGTTTGGCCTGCGGCCGGATCTCACTGGTCGTGGGCTCGGCGAGCAGTTCGTGCTGGCGGGCCTGGAGTTCGCCCGCCCTATCTACGGCCGGTGCCGCGTGGTGCTCGATGTCGCGGCCTTCAACGAACGCGCCATCCGCCTGTACCGGCGCCTCGGTTTCATCGAGACCGGCCGGCATACCGAGACGTTCGACGGTTACGGGCCCGTGGAGTTCGTTGACATGGAAAAGCCCGGCTGAACGCCTTCCGCGTCGGGTTGGGTCGATGTGGAGGCCCCAGTCACAGCACTCGATCAAGTGACCGCTGGATGGAGTCCATCACCTCGTCCAGGTCGGCCGCGAATGCCGGATTGACCTGAGCCATCCCGGCGAACCACAGGCCGAAGGCGACGTCTCGAGTGGCGATGAAGTCGTCCAGGTGAATGAGATCGGGCAGCTCGCGGCGTTCACTGTAGCCATTGAGAAGCGCCGTACGGATTGCGGTGTAGTCGGCCCGGCCACGATATTCCCACAGTGGTACCGCGATGTCATAGAGCCAGTAACCGAATCCGCAGTCGTCGAAGTCGATCAGCCGCACCGCATCACCGTCGAACAGAGCATTCTCCAGATGCAGGTCGGCATGGATCAGGCCGAAGGCGTCCGGCTTCGATCCAAGACCCGCCATGACAGTACGCATCCGGCGCGCGACCTCATCGAATTGCGCGCGCACCGGCGACGGCAGCAGGTCCCAGCACCCGGCTGCGGACACGCCGCCGTACTCCATGGTGTTGCCGAAGAAGGTCTCCCAGTCCCACCGCATGCGTACGAACCCGGAAGGCGGAGCCCACACCGAAGCGTGATTGTGCAAACGGGCGAGGATGCCACCCAATCGCCGGAAGTGCACGGACCGCGGATTGGCCGCCTGCATTCGTCCGTTCTGCCAGCCGAGGACCGAGCAGACCCGGCCGTCGGCGACGGTGGTCCACTGTCCACTGCGGGCCCGGATCGGCGTCGGCACGCTCAGATCCGTGTCTGCCTGCAATGCGGCCAGCCAGGCCAGCTCCGATCCGACCGCGACCCGCGAATCGACTCCACGGCCGTGCCGGTTCGGCCGGTGTACGCGCATCAGAAATCGGGTATCGCGGGAGTCGACCCGAAACGTGGTGTTCTCGCCGTGCGCGATGAACGACAGGCGTGGCTCGTCGACCGGGTAGTCCGCAAGCGCCCGCATGGCTGTGCGGCGCATGCGTGCGACCTGTGCGCGCTTCGACACTAGTTCGGGCATCTGCGCAACCTATCGCCGACGCCTCGGTGGCGGCCAGGAATTTGTCGGCGGCCCGGACAGGGGACCGTTAAGTTAGCGGCTCTGTTCTCGGGTCAGGCACCCTCGCAGACGCGAGGCTAACGAGCCCCGAAGCGGCTAGACAGTACCACCGACCTCCGGGACACGCCACAGACCACGCCACCGAGCGTCACCAAAGGCAGCGACTGCTCAAATAGACCTGACCACTGCTCGTTCGCTGCTCACAGGGATGCTCCTATGGATGTCAAGTGATCACTGGAAGATCGTTTGGTTCTCGTAGGGTGGTGAGGATCGCGTAGAGTTCCCGGGCGACGTAGCGCTTGAGGCAGCGGATGATCTCTTTCTTGCTCTTGCCCTCCTTGGTGCGGCGCTCGACGTAGGCACGGGTTCTCGCGTCCCAGCGCAGGCGGGAGAGCACGACCCGGTAGAGCGCGGCGTTCGCCTGGCGGTCGCCACCGCGGTTGAGTCGGTAGCGATGGGTCCGGCCTGAGGACGCGGGTAGCGGGGCGACGCCGCAGAGCATTGCGAACGCGGCCTCTGAGCGCATCCGGTCGGGGTTGGCTCCCATGGTGACGAGCA
>NZ_MBLN01000030.1:0-2790 GCF_001854645.1 Pseudofrankia sp. EUN1h
GGCGGTGTCGATGTGGTTTTTGGTGGCGGGGCGGGTGGTGAGGGTGTGGATGGTGGTGAGGGGGGTTCCGGTGGGGTCGGTGAGGTGGATGGTGGCGGTGGTGGGGGTGGTGGGGGTGATGGTGGCGTGGGCGGTGGGGGTGGCGGTGGTGTGGGTTTGGGTGGTGGTGAAGGTGAAGGGGAGGTTGGGGGTGGTGGGGTTGGGGTTGGCGGTGTGGGTGGGGGTGGTGAGGGTGAGGGTGTGGAGGGCGGCGTCGAGGAGGGCGGGGTGGATGGTGTAGCGGTGGGTGTCGGGGAGGGTGTCGGGGAGGGTGAGGGTGGCGTAGAGGGTGGTGTCGTCGTGCCAGGCGGCGGTGAGGTTTTGGAAGGTGGGGCCGTAGTCGAGGCCGTGGGTGGTGAGGGTGTTGTAGTGGTGGGTGAGGTCGATGGGGTGGGTGTGGGGTGGTGGCCAGGGGGTGGGGGCGGGGTCGGGGTTGGGTGTGGGTTGGTGGTTTTGGGGTGGGGGGATGGTGCCGGTGGCGTGGTGGGTCCAGGGGTGGTCGGGGGTGGTGTGGTGGGGGCGGGTGTGGATGGTGAGGGTGCGGTGGCCGGTGGTGTCGGGGGGTGTGAGGGTGAGTTGGAGGTGGTGGGTGTCGGTGGGTGTGAGGGTGAGGGGGGTGTGGAGGGTGAGTTCGTCGACGGTGTTGGTGCCGGTGTGCAGGGCGGCGTGGAGGGCGAGTTCGAGCAGGCCGGTGCCGGGGAAGAGGGTGGTGCCGTGGATGGTGTGGTCGGCGAGCCAGGGCTGCGCCGCCAACGACACACTGCCGACGAACAGGATCTCGTCGCGATCGGCGATCGGCACGACGGCCCTGATCAGCGGATGATCCGTCGCGACGAGCCCGAGCCCGGTGACGTTCTCCGGCGCGGCCGGACGATGCCAGTAGTGCTTGTGCTGGAAGGGGTAGGTCGGTAGTTCGTAGGGGGGTAGGTCGGTGGTAGGGGTGGGCTGGGGGTAGAGGGCGGGCCAGTGTGGGCTGGTGCCGGTGGTGTGCAGGGCGGCGACCGCGCGCAGCAGGACGGCCGGCTCCGGGCCGCCGCGCCGCTGCGCCGCGACCAGCCGTGCCCCGGTCGCGCCGTCGGGGCCGTGGTCGGTAAGGGTGCGGCTGGCGAGGGTGGTCAGGGAGTTGTCGGGGCCGAGTTCGAGGTAGCTGCGTGTGCCCTGGTCGTGCAGGGTGGTGAYGGCGTGGGTGAAGCGGACGGCGTCGCGGGCGTGGCGTGTCCAGTACTCGGGTGTGGTGAGGTCCTCGTCGGTGGYGGTCGTGYCGGTGAGGGTGGAGACGATCGGGATGCGTGGGGCSTGGTAGGTCAGGCYGGTGAGGACCGTGCGGAACTCGTCGAGCATCGGGTCCATCAGCGGGGAGTGGAACGCGTGGCTCACCCGCAGTCGCCGGGTCTTGATCCCCTGGCGTTCGAGAGCCTCGGCGGCGGCCTCGACGGCGGTGTGCTCGCCGGAGACGACCACGGAGTCCGGGGCGTTGACGGCGGCGATCGCCACCACGCCGCCGATCTCCGCCAGCACCGACGTGACCTGCGCTTCCGAGGCCTGGACCGAGGTCATGGCGCCGCCGTCGGGYAGKGWGTTCATCAGCCGACCCCGCGCGGCCACGAGCGCGGCCGCGTCCGGCAGTGACAGCACCTCCGCGGCGTATGCGGCGGTGATCTCGCCGACCGAGTGCCCGGCGAGGTGGTCCGGCTGGATCCCCCAGGCGGTGACCTGCCGGTACAGCGCGGACTCGAACGCGAACAGCGCCGCCTGCGTGAACACCGTCCGCCCCAACGCGTCGGCGAGCACGCCGCCGTCCGCCGCGAACATGATCTCGCGCAGCGACCCGACCCCCACGGCGGCGAGCTCGTCGCGCAGCAGCGGGTCGAGCACGGCGCAGGCCTCGTCGAGCGCCTCGCGGAACACCGGGAACGCCGCGTACAGGTCTCGACCCATCCCGGGACGCTGGCTGCCCTGCCCAGCGAAMAGGAACGCCACTTCACCTGCCGGACCSGTGSYCTCGCCGGTGACGACCCGTGGATGTTCCCGCCCCTCGGCGAGGGCCRCCAGCCCCGCCAGCAGCTCCTCCCGGTCCGCCGCGAGCACCACGGCACGATGCGACATCACCGCCCGCGTCGTCGCCAACGCGAGCCCCACCCCCACCACACCCACCTCGGCACGCCCCCCGACGAACCGACCCAGCCGTCCCGCGACCGCCCGCAACGCCACCGCACTACRCGCCGACACCGGCACCAGCACCMCGACACCCACGCCCGCCCCCGTGTCGGCACCCACGTCGGCGGCGTCGGACCGCGGTGCCGGTCCGGTGCTCCCAGTGGTCTGCCGCGCCGGCTCGACGGGCCCACCGACACCGACGCCCGCGTCATTGCCGGTGTCGGCGTTCGTGCCGGGGCTGGCGGTTTCTGGGGCCTGTTCGAGCACGACGTGCGCGTTGGTGCCGCTGATCCCGAACGACGACACCCCCGCCCGACGCACCCGCCCCACCGCCGGCCACGCCCGCGCCGCCGACAGCAACCGCACCCCACCCGCCTCCCAGTCCACCAACGGCGACGGATCACCCGCATGCAACGACGCCGGCAACACCCCATGCCGCAACGCCATCACCATCTTGATCACCCCACCCACCCCCGCCGCCGCCTGCGCATGCCCCACATTCGACTTCAACGACCCCAACCACACCGGCTCACCACCCGACCGCCCCCGCCCATACGTCGCCATCAATGCGTCGACCTCAATCGGATCGCCAAG
>NZ_MBLN01000031.1:0-2754 GCF_001854645.1 Pseudofrankia sp. EUN1h
GGAGGTGTGCCTCGTCGGCGGGGGTGTCGCCGGCAGCAGCCTGACGGCTTGGCTGGGGCTGGGGCAGGCTGGCCCAGACGACCTTGCCGTTCGGGTCGCCGTGTGCGTAGACGGGGTAGCTGCCCCAGCCGGCGGCGAGGGCGTTGACGAGGCGCAGACCCCCGCTGGTGCCGGCGGCCGGGTCGCCACGGCGGAATTCTGGCCGGCCCGCTGCCCGGTCCCAGACCTCGACGACGAGGCGATGACGGTCGTACGTCAGCTGGAGAGCGACGGACGGTTGCCCGTTCCCACCGGCGCTTCGTCTCGGCAGCAGCTCGGACGCACGGATGGCGTTCGTGACCAGCTCCGACGCGAGGAGGGTCGCTTCGTTCTGCAACTCGTCGAGGCCCCAGCCGCGCAGCTGGGCTCGCACGTGGTCGCGGGCGACGCTGGCCGAACGCCCATCCAGCGGATAGCGAAAGACACTGTGCACCGGGCCGCGCGCGCCACCCGGCCCGGCCGGGGGATTCGGGTCGGACCGGGATGGTGATGTGACGACGCGGCGGATGGTCACCAGCATCTCTCCGATCAGGTAGGCGCCGGGCGCGGACCGCGTCCTTCCCACACCCGGCGCTACCACCAGGGAGGGTGACGCTGGCCGCTGCTCCTCTGTGCGGCGAGGCGGCTGGAAAATCAGGTCGCGTGCCGTCGTGGCGGGACGGTCACGGACTTCGCCGAGGTCCCCGACCGGTGCCCGGCGACGGTGTCACCGCGGAGGTCTGGTAGATCACGTCGGCGCGGCCGGCGTGATCTACCAGACCTCCTGGAAGGCCTGCTCAGCGGCCGACCGACGCGTCCGCGCCGGCGCCGCCGACACCCGCACCGACGCCCAGGCCGCCAGGGCCCGTGCTCGCACTCGCGCTGGTAGCCGCGCCGGGAACCTGCGCGCCGACACCTGCGTCGGTCGCGCCGACGTTCACGCCCGCGCTCGTGCCAGGACCCGCGGTGACCTCGGCCCCGGTACCGCCGCCGCCCACCCCGGCCTCGGCCCCGGCGCCGCCCACGGCAACGTCGGCCCCGGCACCGCCCGGAGCCACACTTACGCCCGCGGCGCCCGGCGCCACGGTGGCGTTGGCCTGTGCCCGCAGTGCCGTCGCGCAGTAGGCGTCGACCTCGGCGCGGCCGCCTGCGGCGGTCACCAGCGCCTGCATGGTCGGAGAATCAAGGACAGTGTCGGGGTTGGTCTCTGCGGCGGCCTGGTAGCTGTGGCACAACGCGAGCAGTGAGGCGGAGGCGGAGGCATCGGCGCTCGGCACGCCGCTCGCCGAGACGTCCGCGCTGGCGGTGGCGCCAGCCGTCGGGGACACCTCGGTGCCGGCACCTCCGCCGACGCCAGGCAGGACTCCTGTGCCCGCGGCGACGGCGACGCCGCTGATGACCGTGGCCCCGGCCGCGATCGCGGCGATCTTCATGGTCAGCAGTCGGGCGAGCAGCGTCTTGTTCATGGGTTCTCTCCGTGGCTGGGTGACGTGGGCGAGACGCGCCTCCCGGAAAGCGGCGACTGCCGCTTCCTCGCCGTCGAGCTCACCTACGCGGGCCGGAGCGGCCGCCGCGGTGAGCAGATCGGCGAGAGGATCCACACCAGCCCCACCGTCGACCGGACCGCCGCGCAGCATCCGCTCAGCGGCGCCTCGGCCGATCCGACGGGGTCGGAGTGTGCTCATCTCACGTCCTTCAGCGTTGAAGCCCTCATCGGTGTTACACCCGGCCGATGTTCCTGGTCCTCGCCTTGCGCCGTCACCCCGATCATGATCATCGCCTACAGCCCGCCGGATCCGGTGATGCCCTGCTCGCCGAGCTGCTCGGCGAGTCTGCGTAACCCCCGGTGCGACGCGACGCGGACCGCGCCAGCGCGCTTRCCCAACACCCGCCCCGCGGCCTTCGCGTCCAGCCCCATGACCACCCGCAGGAGCACCGCCTCCGCCTGGTCCAACGGCAGACCCGCGATCAACCGCAGAGCCGCTGCGGTGGACACCGCCTCCAACGCGCTTCTGGAGGTGTCATCGGGCGCGGCCAATTCGGTCATCAGCATCTCAACAGGTATGTCGTCCCCCGGGCGGCGACTTCGTCGGCGCAGATGATCCAACGCGCGGTGACGCRCGATAGTCGCTGCCCAGCCGCGAAAGTCGGCGAAGTCCCCGCGGAACGACGCCAGGTCCCGAGCGATCTGAAGYCACGTCTCGGAGGCCACGTCCTCGGCATCGTTGCCGACGAGTAGCCGTAGGTACCGCAGCAGACCCGGCCCAGTCGTCCGGTAGATCAGCCGGAAGGCACCCTCGTCACCGCGCTGCGCCTCCGACAGCGCTGACGAGAGATCCGTCGTGTCGCCCTCGGCCCTGTCCTCATCGGCGATCGCGGACACAAGGGGCGGCACCGACGCCAGCGAGGCCGCCGGCCCGCCAGATCCGGGTCCCGGCCCCAGCAAAAACGATGATCGTCGCGAGGCGCCACCAGCGACTGGCGCGTCGCCGCCTATCTCCGCGCTCTCGGTCACCGCGCAGATGATGGGACCCCGCCTCGAACGCGGCGACAAGGGGGCCCTGACGGTAGCGGAATGGCATTGTGCCGGTACGTTCGGCTGTACACAGATGATCTTCCGGTCTCGCGACACGCCTCGACCGGGGCTGTTGCGTTGAGCCGGCCCGAGGCACGGCAGGGCCAAGTTGGCGACCTGATCAGATAGCCTGCGCGAGCTCGGCGAACGCTGTCGCGAGC
>NZ_MBLN01000032.1:0-2640 GCF_001854645.1 Pseudofrankia sp. EUN1h
CCACCACACCCCTTACGACGAAGCCACCGCCTGGCCCAGCCAGACCGACCAGAAGATCGCCGCTTGACAGTTAGAACCGTGGGATATCTAGGACGGGCGCGCGGCGGCGGACGCCCGGGCGTCCGCCTTGCGGAGGCGCCAGATGCACTCCGATGGCCAGCGGCGTGCCCACTCGTTGTCCGCGCGTTGGCGGCCGCTCAGGGTCGGGTCGTCCTTCGGACGGGTCTCCAGCAGGTCCTCGACGACCAGCCCGCAGGAGCGGAACAGACCGATCCACTCGCTGTACGGCAGGTTGGCGCTCACGAGCCCGTCGGCGTCGGCGAACATCCGCAGGTCGAAGTAGTCCCTGGCCAGCCTGCGGCCCGCGCGGTCACCGCCCGCCTCGACGGTGATCTCGTAGAGCGGGCTGATGTGGCTGAACGCCAGCAACCCGCCATTGCGCAGAATCCGAGCCGCCTCCGGGATCGCGTGGCGCGGGTCGGCGAACGAGAACGCGCCGTGGTCGGCGAACACGACGTGGAACGAGCCGTCGGCGAACGGCACGTCCTCGGCGCTCGCCTGGACCAGCGGGAACGTCAGCCCGGTCTCCCGCTGGAGGCGCAGGCTGTGCTGCAGCTGGCGTTCGGAGAGGTCGAGCCCGACCGGGTTGGCGCCGCGGCGGGCGAGCGCCGTCGACCACTGGCTGCCGCCACAACCCATCTCCAACACATCGAGCCCGGCGACGTCGCCGAAGATGTTCAGCTCCGACTCCGGCAGCCCCCACAGGCCCCAGGCGACGTCTCCGGTGAACGCCTGGCCGCGGATCCGCGGGGCGTTGAAGCGCTGGTAGTCGTCGGAGATCTCGTTCCAACGGTCCCGGTTGGTCCGCACGTGGGTACCCACGACGTCGCTCATCGGCTTCTCACCGGTCGCTCGTCCGTTCTTCGGTGCTCTGACGTTCGATGCCCTGACGTTGCCAGCCAACAACGTTCGTTGACGTTGTTGGCTGGCGTTGTTTCCTGAAGCTCTCTGGATCCTGAAGCTGTCTGGAGGTGGTGCACACCCGGCCGCCGCCGCGCACCCGGCTGCCGCCTGGTACCCGCGGCTTTGGTGCCCGCGGCCTGGTGCCGGTTGCCAGCCGCCGCCGCCTGACGTCGCCGCGGCACCGGCAGGGAAAGACGACTGGTCGGGCGCGTCCTCGTGGCACGAGCAGGCGACCGGACCTGTGACCGAGGTCCTGCCGCGGGAGGCACACAGTGACCAGGGAGCGGTGGCCAGGGAGTCGACTCTAGGGGACGGCTTCCGACGGGCACGTCCTGGGTCCGGCGAGGCGCCGCCGACGTCCTGGCCGCGGTGGCCACATCGCCATGGGGAGTCGAGGGGGATCCCGCGTTCGAGCGGCGCGGGCTTCGGCGGGGCCGGTGGGCGTGGAGCAGGGCGAACGGGTCCGGCCGGAGCGGGCGAACCCTCGCGGGCAACCGGCGGACCCGGCGGACCACCGGGCGGACCCGCGTGGGCTTACKGGCGGACCCGCGTGGGCCACGGAGCATCCGCACCGGCCATCCTCGTGCCGGGTGCGGACCGTCACATCACCCCCCTGACAAACCAAGTTTGCCGGGGTGTAACGTTACGTCTCGCCTCACCAGCTACGGCGCGAGCCGCGGCGACCGGGGTCGGCATCGTCGCCGGAGCACCGTGACACCGGGCCCCGATGAAGTCGACAAAACGGGGCGAGGTAAGGTGCTCCAGGACTCGAAAGTGGCGGTCAACCGGCTCAGCCGGAGTGAATCGACATCGGGTCGTCGTATCGGGTGACAGACCAGAAAAACCCGCGAAAGAGCCGCACGATTGGCTCGCCGGACCATCTGGTAAGTTTCCAGGACACGACAGGGCGACGCCAAATTCGGCCAGCGGCGGGATTTGACAGCCCTTCGGAAGCTCCGTAAAGTTCGACAGGCTCCGCGCCCCGGGAAACCGGGTGCGAGAAACACTTCCGGCCCTTGGGCCGGAGAACGAAAACGAACTGGTAGCGTACAACCGGCTCCGGTCGGTACGCGTCGGTGAAGTACCCCAACAGGGTGTGGATCCGGTTTATGCGTCCGCTCCTTGAGAACTCAACAGCGTGCCATAGAAGTCAGTGCCATAAATACCCCGTTCCGCGGGTGGCGCTGCTGGTCTGGTTTGATGCCGGGTTGGTGGTGTTGTCTGTGGGGGTTTGTAAGGTTCCTTTGGCATTTGATGGACGATCTACGGATCTGTGTCCATATTTTGCCGGGGTTTCTCCCATCGAGGGAGTTTAAAGCATCGATGGAGAGTTTGATCCTGGCTCAGGACGAACGCTGGCGGCGTGCTTAACACATGCAAGTCGAGCGGACCTTCGGGTCAGCGGCGAACGGGTGAGTAACACGTGGGCAACCTGCCCCAGGCTCTGGAATAACTCCGGGAAACCGGGGCTAATGCCGGATATTCACACCTTTGGGCATCTGGTGGTGTGGAAAGATTTATTGGCTTGGGATGGGCCCGCGGCCTATCAGCTTGTTGGTGGGGTAATGGCCTACCAAGGCGACGACGGGTAGCCGGCCTGAGAGGGCGATCGGCCACACTGGGACTGAGACACGGCCCAGACTCCTACGGGAGGCAGCAGTGGGGAATATTGCGCAA
>NZ_MBLN01000033.1:0-2401 GCF_001854645.1 Pseudofrankia sp. EUN1h
ACCCGGCAACATCCTGCTCTCGTCATCCGGCGCCCGCGTCATCGACTTCGGCATCGCCCGCGCCCTCGACGCGACCACCATGCTCACCCACGGCAGCATCGGCACCCCCGGCTTCATGGCCCCCGAACAAGCCCTCGGCCGGCCTGTCACCGAGGCCGCCGACATCTACGCCTGGGGCGCGGTCGTGCTCTTCGCCGCCACCGGACGGCCCCCCTTCGGCGAGGGCCCGACCCCGGCCGTGCTGCACCGCGTCGTGACCGAGACGCCCGACTTCGCCGGTCTCCCCAGCGCCCTGCGTTCCACCGTCACGCGCGCGATGGCGAAGAACCCCGCCGAACGTCCCACCGCCGACGAGCTGCTCCTCCTCCTGCACCGCGTCCACACCGCCCCCAGGGCGCCCCGCGGCGCGCCATCGCCGCGGGGGTCCGACGACGCCACCGACCTGGTCAGCCTGGCCACCACCCCACTCCCGCCGCCCCGACGCGGATCGACCACGGCCGGCTGGGCGGCCCCGGCCACCGCCGCCACCACCGGCCGGCCGGCACGGCCGGGGTCCTTCGCCGACGCGCCTGGCGGGGCGCCCGGGAAACGCCGGGCGGGCCGCCGCCGGCTCGCCGTCGCCATCGCCGCGGCCGTCGTTGCCGCCGCGGCCGTGCCCGTGATCATCTTCGCCACCGCCGACCGGGACAAGGGGACGGACGCGGCGACGACGCCCTCCGGATCGGCCACGCTCGGCGCGTCGGCGTCGGCGGCGGCCCCGGCGCGCGTCACCACCGCGCAGACCCTGTCCAAGGTCCCGCCCAGTCCTTTCGCCGGGACGTTCACCGGCTCGGCGTTCAGCGTGGCGTACTCCCCGAACGGCCAGATACTGGCCACGAGCGGCGACGGCGTCGTCCGCTTCTGGGACGCCAGCAAGCCCGACACCCCCACTCTCCTCGGCCAGCCTCTCGACATCCACGAGGACTGGGCATCGCTCCACTTCCTCGACGACCGCACCCTGGCCGTCGAGGGACAGACGGTCCGGTTCTGGAACATCACCAAGATCGATAGCCCGACGCCCGTCGGCAAGCCGGTGCCCGCCGAGAACGCCACTGTCGCCTTCTCGGCTGACGGCCACACCCTGGCCGTCAGCAAGGAGGACGGCACCGTCCAGCTCTGGGACGTCACGTCGCCGGCCGCCGCCAAGGCTCTCGGCAAGCCGATCGGCCGCGCCGACGGCATCGTCGATCTCGCCTTCTCCCGCGACGGCCACCGCCTCGCCGTCGGCGGGGGCGACGGCACGGTCCAGCTCTGGGACATCACCAGCCTGACGAGCCCGACTCCCGTCGGTGACGCCGTCGACGCCAGCGGCGCCTGGCTGGTCGCCTTCTCCCCGAACGGCCGGACGCTGGTGGCCGTCGGCGTCGCGATCCGTTTCTGGGACCTCACCGCCCCGGCCGGACCCACTCCCCTCGGCCAGCCGATCTTCGACGTACCGAGCAACGGCGGGTTCGACATCGCCTTCTCCCCCGACGGCAGCACCCTCGTCAGCGCCGACGGTCTCGAGGGCAACGTCCGCTTCTGGGACGTCACCGACCCCGGGAAGGCCGCGGCGATCGGCTGGCCGCTGACCGGCGCCGCGTCCGGCAACGCCGGCGTGGCGTTCTCCCCCGACGGGCACGCCCTCGCCGTCCTCGTCCAGGCCGGGGACAGCTTCGCCGTCCGCCTCTGGAACCTGCACTGACCGCCGCCGATCGCGGTGCCGGCAGGTCGTGCAGCGGACACGGGTCGTGCTCGGATGGTGGCCTTAGGGCGATATAACCTCCTGCGGAGTTCCTCGCTCCGGCGCGGGTCGTCGGGATGGGGTCCGGGTCGCGTCGTGCGGCGGGGGGATGGGCGTGGCCGTGATGCCGCCGGGTGTGGAGCCACTGGACGAGACGGACCCGACCAGCCTCGGGCCCTACCAACTGCTCGGACGGCTGGGCGACGGCGGCATGGGCAGCGTCTACCTCGCCCGCCGCCAGAACGCCGCCGAGCCCATGCCCACTCGGGATGGCCAGCCGCTGGTCGCGGTGAAGATGATCCGGCCGGATCTGGCCCGGATCCCGCAGTTCCGGGAGAGGTTCCTGCGGGAGGCGCAGGCCGCCCGCCGGGTCGCGCGGTTCTGCACGGCCGAGGTTCTCGACGTCAGCACCGACGGCCGGCTGCCCTACCTGGTCACCGAGTACATCGACGGGCCCACCCTGGGCGAGGCCGTCCACGAGCGCGGCCCACTGGCCGCGACCGCGCTGGCGCGCCTGGCGGTCGCGGTCGCCTCCGCGCTCACCGCGATCCACGCCGCCGGCGTCGTGCACCGCGACCTCAAACCCGGCAACATCCTGCTCTCGTCATCCGGCGCCCGCGTCATCGACTTCGGCATCGC
>NZ_MBLN01000034.1:0-2145 GCF_001854645.1 Pseudofrankia sp. EUN1h
CTGCGGTGGTTTGCGGCCAGCCCCTGCATGGCCGACCACGGAGGATCCACCTCCATCTCCCGCACAGCACCGCTCCAGAACGGTCTCCGTCTACATCGGAGCCCTCCTTCGTGTTCGTGTCGCACTGCTTGCCGAAAAGTACATTCGGGCTGATCGGGACGGTCGCGGCCGATCCTGGGCCCTCCCGGTGCCTGGTGCCCGTCGGGGGCGGTGACTGCGGGAGGATCCCGCTTCGTGGTGCTTCGACTGACCTACCTCGGTGTCACGAACGTGTTCGCGCTGCTGCGCCTGCTGCCTCGCAGTGATCGTGACAAGGATGTCGAAATCCTCACATTGCGGCACCAGATCGCCGTGCTGCAGCGCCAGCTCGACGGCCAGCGGATCCGGTTCCAGCCCACCGACCGTGCGCTGCTGGCGGCACTCCTGCACGCGTTGYCCCGGCCAACGCTGCGCGGCCTGCACCTGCTGGCGCGTCCGGAGACCGTCCTTCGCTGGCATCGCAACCTGATCGCCCGCCACCACGCCGCCATCTCCCGCCCCCAGCGGCGCGGACGGCCTCGCACCGTGCGCTCGATCCGCGCCCTGGTGCTGCGCCTGGCCCGCGAGAACACCGGCTGGGGCTATCGGCGGATACACGGCGAGCTGGTCGTCCTCGGCGTCACAATCGCCCCGTCGACGGTCTGGGAGATCCTGCACCAGGCAGGCATCGACCCCGCACCCGCGCGGACCGCCACCACGTGGGCCGACTTCCTGCGCTCCCAGGCCAACGCGATCCTCGCCGTCGACTTCCTCGAGACGCAGACACTCACCGGCACGCGTCTGTACATCCTCGCGGTGATCGAACACGCCACCCGGCGCATCCGGATCCAGGGCGCCACCGCGCACCCCAC
Source organism: Pseudofrankia sp. EUN1h (assembly GCF_001854645.1). Classification (NCBI taxonomy): domain Bacteria; kingdom Bacillati; phylum Actinomycetota; class Actinomycetes; order Frankiales; family Frankiaceae; genus Pseudofrankia; species Pseudofrankia sp. EUN1h. Next base: position 891 of record NZ_MBLN01000034.1, read on the forward strand.
CGCCGCCTGGGTAACCCAAGCAGCCCGTAACCTCGCGATGGACCTCCACGATGCCGGGTCGACCGCGTGGTACCTCATCCGCGACCGCGACGGCAAATACCCCGCTCTGTTCGACGCGATCCTCGCCGACGCAGGGATCACGGTCGTACTCAGTGGTGTCCGAGCCCCTCGGATGAACACGATCATGGAACGATGGGTCCGGACCTGCCGCCGAGAACTCCTCGACCGAACCCTGATCTACAACCAGCGCCACCTCCTACACGCCCTCCGCGCATACGAGGCTTTTTACAACACGCACAGGCCCCATCAGGGCATCGCTTACAACACGCACAGGCCCCATCAGGGCATCGCGAACGCCAGACCCCTGAACCCGCTGCCCGAACCGATCACCGACCCCGACCGGCTCACCCACCTCGACATCCGCCGGCGCGATCGCCTGGCCGGCATCCTGCACGAGTACGAACATGCCGCCTGACCAGCCCGGACGCGTTTATCGGCAGGTACAACGTCAGCAACCACATGCAGATCATCGCCCGCAACGTCGGCCTGTGCKCCACCCTGTCCACGGACGCACCGGCGGGGTCCCTGACGGTCGACGTCGGGCGCCGCCACACGGCCCCCGAGCGGACGTGGACGGTCTACCGCGACCGCGAACCGATCGGCCAGGTCACCGTGACCCGATGCGCCCGCCGCCGCGGCTCGGGCGCGACGCTCACCTTGTCCACCAGGCTCGGCCTCGACCTACGCAAGGGCGACGAACTCGGCGAGGACCTCCTGTCCCGACGCCGGCTGCACGACCTGCGGCACTCCTCCGCGTCCATCCAGCTCGACCAGGGCATCGACATCACCCTGGTCTCCAAACGGCTCGGCCACTCGTCCACGACGATCACCGGCACCCTGTATGCCCACCTGCTGCGATCCACTGGCCAACGGGCCGCCGAAACGGTGGCGAACGCGATCCCACGCCACGCGCAAGATCACGCCCACATCGCGCCCACAACGATCACCAACGAAAAAGACCGGCTCTAGGCCGGTCAGTTCCTGCAGGTCACGGGCCTRCAAACGGGTGCGCCGCCAGGGACTTGAACCCCGAACCCGCGGATTAAGAGAAGAGGRCGGGTCGTCCGCCGACGTCCGCAGCGGTCCGTGCGCGCYGCCCGTCCAACTGATCGATACCGTCGGCGTCCGCCACCGTCCAGCCCTCCTTGTCAGTCTCGGGTGAGACACCTGCTGGGTGCGGGTTGGCTACGGGGGG
>NZ_MBLN01000035.1:0-1691 GCF_001854645.1 Pseudofrankia sp. EUN1h
CGCCCGGCGGACCGGGACCCTGGTGGCGTGCTCCTCGACCGAGGTGCCGAGGTAGCCCTTCTCCTCGGACCTGCGCAGCATCGGGGTGTCGACGAAACCGGGCGGGATCGTGTTCACGGTGATGCCGCTGGGCCCCAGCTCCAGGGCCAGCGCCTTGGTGAAGCCRATCAGCCCGGCCTTGGACGACACGTAGTGCACCATGAACGCCTGGCCGCCCTGGGCGCTGGAAGACGAGATGTTCACGATCCGGCCCCAGCCCGCCGCGGTCATGTCGGGCACGACCGCCTGGCAGCAGTAGAACGGCCCGCTCAGGTTCACCTTGAGCATCTTGTCCCACAGGTCATCGCTGATCTTCAGGAACTTGTTGCTGGCGGTGAGGCCTGCGTTGTTGACGAGCACCAGCACCGGGCCGTATGCCTCGCGGGCGCGGTCCATCGCCGCGTTCACCTGCTCACGGCTCGACACGTCGACGCTGCCGAGGGCGATCGCCTCCCCGCCGTTCTTGCGCGCCTCCTCGGCCACCTGCTCGGCTGCCTCGGCGTTCAGGTCGAGGACGGCGACCGCGAGGCCGTCCTCGGCGAGCCGCAGCGAGATCGCCCGCCCGATGCCCGACCCGCCGCCGGTGACGACCGCTGTCCGTCGCTCGGTCACTACCGCGAACCTCCTTGGTAAAGGAACCTTCCCCATCCAGCCCTATCGGACCGGCGAGGCACGGCGCCCACAGTGGTGATGCAAGGCTCAACAGTCAACGTCGTCGTCAGCGCGCGACGTAGCCGCCGTCGACCGGCATGGCCACGCCGGTCATGAACGAGGACTCGTCACTGGCCAGGAAGAGCGCCGCCGCGGCGAGCTCCTCCGGACTGGCGAACCGGGCCATCGGGTTCGGCACCTTGATGTCCGCGGGCGGCGTGGGACCGGCCTGGGCGGCGGCCATGCCGGTCCAGGTCATGCCCGGGCAGACCGCGTTGACCCGGATGCCGGACTTCGCGTAGTCGAGGGCCGCCGACTTGGTGAGCAGCACGACGCCGCCCTTGGCCGCCGAGTAGCCGCCCTTGCCCTTCCAGCCGACCATCCCGGCGTTCGACGCCGTGTTGATGATCGAGCCACCGCCGGTCCGCAGCATCACGGGGACGGCGTACTTGATGCCGAGGAAGACGCCCTTGATGTTCACCGCGAGGAGGCGGTCGAGCGTCTCCTCGTCGAGCTCGTGGATCGGCCCGAACGGGCCGGAGATGCCGGCGTTGTTGAACAGCACGTCGAGCCGGCCGAACTCGCGCTCCGCCGTCTCGACCATGTTCTGGACCTCGGCGGCCACGGCCACGTCCACCGCCACCGCCACCGCGCCCGCGCCGATCTGCGCGGCCGTGTCCTTCTCGGAGCCGTTCAGGTCCGCGCACACGACCTTGGCGCCCTCGGCCGCGAACAGCAGCGCGGACGCCTTCCCGATCCCGGACCCGGCACCCGTGACGATCGCGACCTTGCCGTCCAGCCTTCCCACGACAACCTCCAGTGGACGCCGATGTCCTTACCGACTGCCCCAGCACCGACTGCCCCAGCGGCCGACGACCGCGACCCAGCCGAAGCCGGGGACGGCGTCCTAGGTGTTGCGGCCGCCGTTGACGCCGATGATCTGGCCGGTGATGTAGCTGGCCTCGTCGCGGCACAGGAACGAGGTGGCCGCCGCGATGTCC
>NZ_MBLN01000036.1:0-114972 GCF_001854645.1 Pseudofrankia sp. EUN1h
AGGCGGCCGGTATGACGACCCCCGACGCACCGGTCACCGACCGGGCTATGACGGCGGACGAGGCGGTGAGCCCCAGCCTCGAGGATCCGATGGCGCGGGGCGCGAGCGAGCTCATCGGTGGGCCGCCGGGGCGGCACGCGGTGCTGCCCGACCGGTGGACCTGGTGGACGCCGGTGCGGGTGCTGCTCGCACTGACGATCGTCGTGTGCGGCCTCGGCTACGCGCAGAAGTCCACCTGCCGGGACACCCGGAACTGGACACACGAGTACCAGTACACGCGGATGTGCTACTCGGACGTCGTCGCGCTCTACTCGCAGGAGGGCCTCAAGGACGGGAAGGTCCCCTACCTTGACTACCCGACCGAGTACCCGCCGCTGATCGGCGCCACCATGGAGGTGGTGGCCGCCGTCTCGCGGGTCGCGCCGTCGCAGCGGCCGGTCTACCGGACCGAGAACGGTGACCAGGTCATCGACCACTGGACCATCGACGCCCGGTCCGCGCTGTTCTACGACCTGACCGCGCTGGTCTTCCTCTGCTTCGCCTGCGCGGCGGTCGTCGCCGTCGCGAAGACCGCCGGCCGAAGGCGGGTCTGGGACGCGGCGCTGTTCGCGCTCGCGCCCACGATGGTGCTGCACCTGCTGACCAACTGGGACATCGTCGCGGTCGCGTTCGGGGCGCTGGCCGTCTACGCCTGGTCCAGACGGGCGCCGGTGGCCGCCGGCGTCCTGCTCGGCCTCGGAGTGGCCACCAAGCTCTACCCGGTGTTCTTCCTCGTCGCGATCGGCATGCTGTGCCTGCGCACCGGCCAGCTGCGGGCCTTCGGCCGGCTGGTCGCCGCCACCGCGGCGACCGTCGCCGTCGTCGTGCTGCCGACCTACCTGATCGCCGGCTACTTCATCGGTGACAAGAAGTCGCACGACGGCATCCTGTCGAGCCTGGGGTCCGGCGGCTGGTTCGGCATGCTCGACGGGCACGCGGGCGGCGCCCAGAACGCGGTGGCGCGCTTCATCGACCTCAACGAGCACCGCCCCGCCGACTGGGACTCGCTCGCGTTCGCGGTGCAGTGGCTGTCCGGGGCGTACGACCCCGGTTGGTTCGGTGGTCCGCACCTGATCGTCATCGCGCTGGCCACGTTCGGCCTCGCCGCCGTCGCAGCCGGCCCACTGGTACGCGCGCGCTGGAACGAGTCCGGGGACGACGAGGCGGATGACTCGGCCGGCGTCTCGACTGGCGCGAGTGGAGCGAGTGGCGCCGTCCGCGGGGCGACGCTGGCCGTGGGCGCCGCCGCCTGGCTGGTCGTGGTCATCGCCACGCCGGTCGTGCTGACGGCGGTGCGTGACCACGGCATCTCGGTGTCGGTGCTGAACGCCCTCACCTCGATCGCCCTCATCGCCTCGATCGCCGCGATCGCCGGGCTGTGCTGGTTCGCGCCGCGCCGCCCGCGCCTGCCGCAGGTCCTGTTCCTGCTCGTGGTCGCGTTCCTGGTGACCAACAAGGTGTTCTCGCCGCAGTACACGCTGTGGCTGCTGCCGCTGTACGCGTTGGCGAGACCGAAGTGGCGCGCGTTCCTGGTCTGGCAGGCCGCCGAGGCCTACCTGCTGTTCATGCGCTTCATGCACTTCATCTACAACGACACCAACGGGGCACGCGGGGTCGCCCGTGGCTGGTTCGTCGGCGCGGTCGCGTTGCGTGACCTGGTGCTGCTGGTACTCGCTGGTCTCGTCGTCCGCGAGATCCTGCGCCCCGAGCTCGACGTCGTCCGGGCCAGTGGGGTGGACGACCCGGCCGGCGGCGTTCTGGACGAAGCCGCGGATGCCTACGGCCCGCACCGGCGGCCGGCGCGGGTCCTCGTCGGTGAGGTCGTCGACGGCCCGTCCAGCTCCGGTGGCCTCTGGGCCGATGCGGCGACGGTCGCCGACGATCGCGGGCAGACCGACGGAGGCGGCGCTCCCGGCGCTCCCGGCGGCGCGGCCGGTCCCACCGGCGCGCCCGACGGCGACGTCCTGGAACCTGGCGCGCTGTTCCGGCCGCGGCGGACTGATCCCGAACCCCAGTGAGACCCCTGCACCCGGTGGACCCGGTGGACCCGGCGGGCCCGTCGGCGCCGCCGGGCCCGCCGGATTCGGCAACCTCGCTGGCCCGGCTGTCGTCGTCCGCGAGTGGGTGGTGGGCTCGGCTGCCAGAGTCGGCGCGGGCGACGCTGCCGCTGTGGTGCGCCAGCCGGGTGGCGGTCGCGTTGCTGTCGTTCGCCGCGGCGCGGGTCGTGGTCGAGGGCGCGCTGGGGCAGGTGCCCCGGTTCACCGAGCTGTGGGACCGCTGGGACGTCGGCCTGTTCACCAAGGTGGCGCGTTATGGCTACGTCTCGCCGCACTACTCCGACAAGACCGAGGTCGACTTCCCGGCCTTCCCGCTCGCCATCCGGCTGGTGCACTACGTCGTGCCGAACTGGATCGTCGCGGGACTGATCGTCGTGTTCCTGGCCGGGGCGGTCTCGGCCGCGGCGATCTGGCGGCTGGCCACGGACGACGGCGGCCCGGCCGCCGGCCGGGCGGCGGTGCTGGCAATGATCTTCGCGCCGTACGCCGTGTTCCTGTTCGCCGGCTACTCCGAGGCGCTTTTCCTGGCGTTCGCGAGCACCGCGTGGCTCGCCGGCCGGCGCGGCCGGTGGTGGCTCGCCGGCGCGCTCGCCGCCGGCGCCGCCGCGACCCGGGTCACCGGCATTCCGCTGTGGTGCGGGCTCGTCGTGCTGTACCTCGTCGAACGTCGCCGGGCCGGGCTGCCGGTGCTGGCGTTGCCGGCGCTGTCGCTGGCGCTCCCGCCGCTGCCCGTGTTCGGCTTCCTCTGGTACCTGCATGGCAAGACCGGGGAGTGGAACGCATACACGGTCGCGATGCGCGAGGGTTGGCACCGCTGGGTCGACTGGCCATGGTCGGGCTGGAAGGCGACTTGGGAGTCGGCCTTCCCGGGGCCGGACGGCTCGACGACGTTCACCTGGTTCTGGCGGGCCGAGCTGCTGGCCGTGGTCCTCGGCATCGTGGTCACGATCGCGTTGCTGTACAGCCGCCGGTGGGCCGAGGCGACGTTCATCGGTACCGCCACGGTGCTGATGGCCGCGACCAACTACTACGCGTCGGGCGTGCGCACGATGCTGGTCGCGTTCCCGGTCTACCTGCTGCTCGCGCGGCTCGCCGGCCGGTTCCCCCGGGCGGCGCCCGCCTACCTGTGGCTGTCCGGTCCGGTGATGGCCGCCTTCGTGGTCGCCTTCACCCAGGGCCGCTGGGTCGACTGACCGACGACCATGCCGTCGAGTCGAGTCGGGTTGGACTCGGCCCAGTCGGCCCAGTCGGGCCGGTCAGTGCCGACCGGGCGTCGGCGAGCCCCCGCCTCGAACCAGTTTCTCCGTCACTGTGGGTAGTCGTTTTGGAGATGGCGGCTGGGCCACCGGCCCGTGTGCCGGACTGACCGTGGGCGTCGGCGCCGCGGCCGGCGGTGGCGGCGCGGCCGCCGTCGAGGTCGGCCGCGCCGCCAACCGGCCCGAGGTGGATGGCTCGGTGCCCCCGGCGGGCGGCGCCAACGCGCCGCCCGCCACCAGGACGAACCCGGCCACGACGACACCAGCGAGCAACGTGGCCATGGCCTGTGCCGGGTACGGCATCACGGGCGCCTCGTCCGCGCCGTGCGCCGGCCGCTGCCGATGCGAGGTCACCACCGCCGTCGCCACTCCTTACCCCGGGTCGGCCCGTCCGTGCGCTGGCATCGCGCGGACGGTAACCCAGAGTGACGGTCATGTTGGGGAGCGCGGCGTGGGCGAGCGGGCCGAGCGCCGTCGGCGGGCGACGCGCCCCGCCGATACGGCCACCACGAGGCGAATCGCGTCGTGAGTGCGCCAGGATGGGGACGATGAGTACAGGCGGTGACCTAGAAGGACGCCCGGCCGGAGGCCCGGCCGGCGACGGCGAGCGGGCCAGGAACGCGCTGGCCTACCCGCTCGCCGGCGGGGCAGCCGCCGCCGTGTTGTGCGTCATCGTGCTGGCGGCCGTCGACCCGTCGCCCGGGCGGCACCTGCGCGGCCTGCTCATCCTGCTCGCGATCGTCGGCCTGCTCGCGGTCGTCTGGGGGTGGGCGCGCACCGTGTGGTATGGGCCGGCGGCGGACGGCCAGCCCGGTGACCGGGGTGCCCTGCCCGGCCGGGACGCCGAGCACGTCGAGTAAGCTCGACGCGGCACGGTGCTTGCCTTATCGCGGGCGCCGTCGGCGCGTTCTCCGCCGTGACCCACCACTACGGCCCCGGTACCAGGGATGTCCCGGTACCAACGGCGCGGCAGCGGGGGTGCGGTAGCGAGAGCGCGCATCATTCCCTCCTGCCATGGGTGCAACCCGTGGCCGCCGAGTCCACAGGAGGTGGGTTCAGCCTTGGCACGTCATTACGAACTGATGGTCATCCTCGATCCGGATCTTGAGGAGCGCACCGTCGCGCCATCCCTCGACCAGTTCCTGTCCGTCGTCCGCAACGGCGGCGGCGCGGTGGAGAAGGTCGACGTCTGGGGTCGGCGCCGGCTCTCCTACGAGATCCGCAAGAGCCACGAGGGCATCTACGCCGTCATCGATCTGCACGCCGATCCTGACGTCGTCGCCGAGCTCGACCGTCAGCTCACGCTCAACGAGTCGGTTATCCGCACCAAGGTCATCCGGCTGCCCGACGCGAAGAAGCCGCGCGTCGCCCGCCGGCCGGCCGCCTGACACACCCGCGGGACAGGGGGCACATCCCATGGCCGGTGAGACCGTCATCACAGTCGTCGGCAATCTGACCAGCGACCCGGAGCTGCGGTTCACCCCGAACGGGGCTGCCGTCGCCAGCTTCACGGTCGCCTCGACGCCGCGCACGCTCGACCGGGCCACCAACGAGTGGAAGGACGGCGAACCGCTGTTCCTGCGCTGCTCGATCTGGCGGCAGGCGGCCGAGCACGTCGCGGAGTCGCTGACCAAGGGCGCGCGCGTGATCGTCCAGGGTCGACTCAAGCAGCGCTCGTTCGAGACCCGTGAGGGCGAGAAGCGCACCGTCATCGAGCTCGACGTCGATGAGATCGGCCCGTCGCTGCGGTACGCGACGGCCAAGGTCGTCCGCGCGGCGCGCGGTGGCGGTCCCGGCGGTGGCGGCGGCTACGACGGCCCGTCGGACGGTGGGTACCGAGGCGGCGCAAGCGCTGGTGCTGGTGCTGGCGCTGGCGCCGCTGGCGCCGGTGGCTACAACGGCGGCGCGGCCGGTGCCGGCGGCGCGAGCGGCCCCGGTGGCGGCGGCGGTGGTTACCGCGGCGGTGGCGGCGGTGGCTCGTCCTCCTCGGGGGGCGGCTATTCCGGCGGCTCCGTCGAGGACCCCTGGTCGCAGCCGTCCGGTGGCTACTCCGACGAGCCGCCCTTCTAGCGCCCGTTCGTGGTGTCCGGGCGTCTCTCGCCCGGCGCGCGCCGAGCCGGCTGAGCCTGCCCGCCGCGCGCTTGGCGACTTCGCCCAGGCCGCGATGCTGCCCGGGACCGGACCCGGACCTCGATGGCGCCTCGCGCCTGACGAGGTCTCCGGGACCTCACCCGACTTCGTCTGAATCTAGGAGTGCACAACCATGGCCAAGGCGGCTGTGCGCAAGCCTAAGAAGAAGGTTTGCGTTTTCTGCAAGGACAAGACCGAGTACATCGACTACAAGGACACGTCGCTGCTGCGCAAGTTCATCTCGGACCGCGGCAAGATCCGTGCCCGCCGGGTCACCGGCAACTGCAGCCAGCATCAGCGGGACGTCGCCATCGCGGTGAAGAACAGCCGCGAGATGGCGCTGCTGCCCTACACCTCCACCGCGCGCTGAGGAGGGTGACGGGACATGAAGCTCGTTCTCACCCAGGAGGTGCCAGGTCTCGGCAGCCCCGGCGATATCGTCGAGGTGGCCGACGGCTACGGCCGTAACTACCTGGTTCCCAAGCAGTTTGCGATCATCGCGACCCGCGGCATCGAGCGCCAGGTCGAGCAGATCAAGCGGGCCCGATCGGCCCGCGAGGTCCGTGACCTGGGGCACGCGCAGGAGATCGCCGCGCAGCTCAAGGCGCTGTCCGTGACGCTGACCAGCCGGGCGGGCAAGGAAGGCCGGCTCTTCGGCTCGATCACCGCCGGCGACGTCACGGAGGCCGTGGCGAAGGCGGGCGGCCCGGCGCTGGACAGGCGGAAGGTCCAGCTGACCTCGCCGATCAAGGCCGTCGGTCAGCACACCGTCGCGGTGCACCTGCACCCCGAGGTGACCGCCCAGCTGACCGTCAAGGTCGCCGCGGCCTGACGCGCGGAAGCGGTCACGCGGGGGCTCGGCGCCCAGGCGCCGAGCCCCCGCACGACACCTGCCCGGTGTCCCGGAAACGTCCGGGGCACCGGGCATCGTCGTCTCCGGACCGGCCTGTCCGTGTCATCGAATGTCGGCGTCGGCACGTCGCGTGGTCCACAAGTGGCCCTCGTAAGGCGACGCTCTCCCTGCAGGGGCCCCGTTCGGAGACTTTGGTGAACTTTTTTTGTGTCCACAGGGCGCCGGGGAGAATGCCCAGCCTGACAGCCGATCCTGGCCGGTAAGCCGCTAGTCTGTCCACAGCTCATCGGCCGTCGTCCCGAGGTCCTCCCCAGGTCGTACCGGCGTTGCCCACAGGTTTTCCACACATGCCTGTGGATAACTTTTTGCTGGTCGGGGGCTGTGTTCCCTAAAGTCGGCCACTCAGGGATCGCCGCGGGGCTCCGAGGGCGACGCGCGGGGAGGCGCACGCACGTTCGTCCCCATCCGGCGCGCGCGGCCGTCCCAGCGCTCCTGCTTGACACAGGCCGRCCGCCTCATCGAACATTTGTTCGATGCACGGTACTGGCCTGGGTCGACCAGCACTGGTTGACCGGCCCCGGTTGACCAGCACTGGTTGACCGGCCTGGTCAGCCGGGGGGCGGTACGTAGCGTTGTCGGGCCGTGCTGGAAGATCGTGGACGGGGGGTGAGGCGGGTGACGGTCACCGACATCGCGCGCGGTGGCGGCCAGCCCGTCGAGTTCGACCGCACACCCCCACACGACCTGCCGGCCGAGCAGAGCGTGCTCGGCGGCATGATGCTGTCCAAGGACGCCATCGCCGACGTCATCGAGGTGATGCGCGCGGGCGACTTCTACCGGCCGGCGCACTCCACGGTGTTCGAGATCATCGGTGACCTCTATGGTCGCGGCGAGCCGGCCGACACGGTCAGCGTCGCCGCGGAGCTCGGCCGGCGTGACCTGCTGGATCGCGTTGGCGGCCCCGGCTACCTGCATACGTTGATCTCCAGCGTGCCGACCGCCGCGAACGCGGGCTACTACGCCAGGATCGTCGCGGAGAAGGCCGTGCTGCGCCGCCTCGCCGAGGCCGGCACGAAGATAGTCCAGCTCGCCTACGGCCCGTCGAACGATGTCGACGAGTTGGTCGACCGCGCCCAGGCCGCCGTCTATGAGGTCACCGAGCGGCGCACCACCGAGGACTACTCGCCGCTGGGTGACCTGCTCAACCCGGCCCTCGAGGAGATCGAGGCGATCGCCGGCCACGAGGGCGCCCTCACCGGCGTGCCCACCGGCTTCACCGACCTCGACGAGCTGACCAACGGACTCCACGGTGGACAGCTGTGGATCGTCGCCGCCCGCCCGGCGGTCGGGAAGTCGACTCTGGGTCTCGACTTCGCGCGGGCGGCCTCCATCAAGCACGGAATGACGTCCGTCATCTTCTCGCTGGAGATGAGCCGCATGGAGATCACCATGCGGCTGTTGTCCGCGGAGGCCCGGGTCTCGCTGCAGAACATCCGGACCGGCCGGCTGACCGACGACGACTGGGCACGGCTGGCGCGGCGGATGGGCGAGGTCGCCGAGGCGCCGCTGTTCATCGACGACAGCCCGCACCTGACGATGATGGAGATCCGGGCGAAGGCGCGCCGGCTGCGCCAGCGCCATGACCTTCGCCTCGTCATCCTCGACTACCTGCAGCTCATGTCCTCGCCGAAGAGAGTGGAGAGCCGGCAGCAGGAGGTCAGCGAGATCTCCCGGTCGCTGAAGCTGCTCGCCAAGGAGCTGGAGGTTCCCGTCGTGGCGATCTCACAGCTGAACCGCGCCTCCGAACAGCGTGCCGACAAGCGGCCCCAGGTCTCCGACCTTCGCGAGTCCGGCAGCCTGGAGCAGGACGCCGACGCCGTGATCCTGCTGTACCGCGAGGACACCGTCGAAAAGGAATCCGCCCGGGCCGGCGAGGCCGACCTGATCATCGCCAAGCACCGTAACGGCCCGACCGGCACCGTCACGGTCGCGTTCCAGGGTCACTACTCCCGCTTCGTCGACATGGCGAACTGACCGCCGATGGGCTACTGAGCCCGTCCTGGCGGCTCGTCCTGGCTGAGCCTTCCTCGTCATCCGTCCGGCTGGTGGTCGGAATCGGTCGAGCTACTCCGCGGGGCGCCAGAGGCGGGCTGAGGTGTCGCCCGCGGTGGCGAGGATGTCGTCGGTCGGGGAGAAGGCGAGCGCCCGGACGGTGCCGACGTGACCGGTCGAGAGCTGGCCGAGCGGCTCCGGGCTCGCCGGGTCCTCGACGTTCCACAGGCTGACTGCGGCGCCGATACCGACGGCGGCCGCGAGGGTGCGGCCGTCGGCGGCGAAGGCGACCGCCCGGACCTGGCCGCTCTGCCGGCTGGCCAGCTCGGCGAGGCTTGACGGATGCGCCGGGTCGGTCAGGTCCCACAGGCGGACGGCGCCGAAGCCGGCGGCCACGGCGAGGGTGACACCGTCGGGTGACACGGCGAGCGCCCGCACGTGCCAGCGGTGGTCGGCGAGCGGCGGGCCGAGCGGGCGGGGGACCGACGACGTCAGGTCCCAGAGCCGCGCGGTGTGGTCCGTCCCGGCGGTGGCGAGGATCTGGCCGTCCGGCGAGAACGCGACGGCGAGGACCTTCCCCTGGTGGCCGGCGAGCGGGCGCCCGAGCGGGCGGACGGCGTCCCGGCTGGCGCCGTCGAGGTCGAGCTGCCAGAGCCGGGCCGTCCCGTCGAGGCCGCCGGTGGCGAGCAGCCGGCCTCCGCGGGCGAACGCCACCGAGGTCACCTGGTCGGAGTGGCCGTGGGCGATCCCGAGCGGGTGGTAGCCATGGCCGTCGACGGCGGGCCGCGCTTCGGAGCCGGTGGCCGCCCGCAGCCAGAGCCGCGCCGTGTGGTCGCCACCCGCGGTCGCCAGCGCGCGCCCGTCCGGCGAGTACGCGACCGCGAGCACCCGCCCCTCGTGGCCGCGCAGCGGTTCACCCAGCGGGGACGCGCCGGTGTCGGTCTCGCCGGCGAGCCGCCACACCCGGGCGGTGCCGTCCACGCTCGCCGTCGCGAGCATCCGGCCGTCGGGGGCGAACGCGACCGACGTGACCTGGCCGGTGTGGCCGGCGAGCGGCTCGCCGAGCGGGACCGCGTCGACGGCCGGTCCGAGCCCGACCAGCCCGGCGCGGCGCACGCCGAACCGCCTGGTCGGCCGGCGGCGGCCGGCCGGGTCCGCGCCGCCGTCGACCGGGCGGCCATCGTCGAGTCGGTGAGCATCGTCGGGCGGCCGCGTCCCGCCGGCCAGGTGAGGCGGAACGAAGGTGGTCGCCTCCCGGGTGGGCGGGTCGGTCGTCGCGGCCGGCCGGGCGGGGGCGGCGCGCCCGCGAGGATCTGTCGGTAGGGCCCGGGCGGTCGTCTCCTCGCCGGCGGCGTGGGTGCCCGGACCGGCCGGGGACACGCTGGCCGGGCGCGGCCTCGCCAGTGCGGCGCGACCGGCGTCGATGTCCCGGGCGATGTCCGCGGCCAGCGCCAGCGCCTCTTCCATCGCCGACCGCGCGACCCGTCGTGGAGATGGCGCGGCTGGGAAGATCGCGCCGGCGGACGGGTTGGCCGACGACGGCCGCTGAGAAGGCGGGAGTGGCGCCGCGTCGGGTCTCGCGGTCGCGGCGACCGGCTCGACCGGCTCTTCCGGCTCGAGCGGCGCGTCTTCCTCGTCGTCCTCCTTGTTCTCCTCGTCGTCGAGCTGGGTGGCGCCGACGAGGAGCAGCAGCAGGCCCTGGGCGGTCGGGCGCGTGGCCGGGTCCTTCGCCATCGCCCGGGCGACCAGCTCCCGCAGGCCCGGGTCGAGGCCGGTCAGGTCGGGTTCCTCGTTGACGGCGCGGTAGAGCACCACCGGGCTGGGGCCGTCGCCGTGTGGCAGCCGACCGGTGGCCGCGTAGAGCACGACCCCACCCCAGGCGTAGATGTCGGCTGGCGGGGCGACCACGCCGCCGAGCGCCTGTTCGGGTGCCATGAACGCGGGCGTGCCGACGCCGGCATGGGTGAACGTGGTCGTCGCGTCCATCGCCCGGGCGATGCCGAAGTCGATGACGCGGGCGCCCGATGGCGACAGCATGATGTTGCCCGGTTTCAGGTCACGGTGGACCAGGCCGGCGGCATGGATGGCCGTCAGCGCCGAGGCGACCGCGACCGCCAGCCGCTCCACCTCGACGCCCGGCAGCGGCCCGTCCTCGCGGACGGCGGCGGCCAACGTGCGCCCCTCGATGTACTCGGTGACCAGGTAAGGCCGGCGGGACGCGACGTCCACGTCCAACACCTCGGCGGTACAGAACCGCGCGACCCGGCGGGCCGCGGTCGCCTCCTGGCCGAACCGCTCCCGGAACTCCGGCTCGCGCGCCAGGTCGGGCCTGATCACCTTGACCGCGACGAGCCGCTCCCGGCCACTCCCGCGAGGGTCGGCCCTGTCCGGGGCGGCGGCGCCTGCCGCCGTTTCGCCGTCATCAGCCCCGTCGGGGTCTGCCCGGCGGCCGAGGAACACCGTGCCCATCCCGCCCTGGCCGAGGCGCCCCAGCAGCTCGTAGGGACCAAGCCTGGTCGGGTCGTCCTCGTCGAGAGGTTCCACCCCGCCGCCGCCCGGGCCTTCGACCGTGCCGTCTCCGACCACCATGCCGACGCCCCTGTCGCCCTGGGAAACCGCTGGCTTGAGAGGATATTCGGTGCCAACCCGCCGTTACTCCGCTTCGACGGCACCCGGGATGTCCGGCTGGCCGGCGGCGCCGTCGCGGCGGGTGCCAGACTTGCGGCATGAGCGCATCCGGGGCGGCCGCGGACGGCACCCGTGGCCCTGAGTCCGCGGTCACGGAGATCGCAAGGTTTAACGTGAAACCAGGAACGGAGAGCGACTTCATCGCCGCGTACCACACGGTCCGGCACGAGATCGCGACCTCGCCCGGCTGCCGCTCGATGCGGATGAGCCGGGGTGTCGAGTCACCGAGTTCGTTCGTGCTGATCGTCGAATGGGACAGCCTGGAGGCGCACACCGAGGGGTTCCGCGGCTCCGACGGCTACGGCCGCTGGCGGGCGGCGATCAGCCCGTACTTCGCCGGCACGCCGACCGTGGAGCACGTCGCCGGCGTGGACGTCTCGTCCTCGTCCGCTGCCTCCGCCTCCGTCGGCTCGGCCTGACGGCGCCGGGCAGACGACCGGGGGAGCGATGGCCGAGTTCTTCAAGCAGTTCTTCGGATTCCTGATCTTCGCGCCGCTGACCGCGGCGGTGTTCGGGGTCGGCATCTGGGTCCTGCCCGCCGTGTTCCTGCGCGACCAGCTCGCCCGGCTGAACCTGCGGTTCTTCCACTTCTTCGTCACCGGCTACGTCTTCATCGCGATCACGGCGATCTATCTGCTCGTCGTCGGGTCGAAGCTCAGCGCGGCGGACGGCGGCGGGCGCCACCACCAGGCGGGCCCGATCCTCGGCACGCTGGCGTCGCTGGCACTCTCCTGGTGGATTCAGCGCCTGCTGCGCAAGCGCTTCCCCCGTCGCCCTCGACCAGGCGGGCCGCCGGCGCCCACCTACCCCGGGGTTGGCCGGACCGGTTACGGCCATCCCGGCTACGGTCACCCCGGATACGGCCAGCCCCCGGCCTTCCCGCCGCCTGTCCAGCCCGGCTACACCCCGCACCCCGGTTATGCCCCGCACCCTGGCTACCCCGGCTATCCGGCCTTCCCACCGGCCCATCAGCCCGGTCAGCCCGGTCAGCCCGGCCAGCTAGGGCAGCCCACCCCGCCTCCCCCGCCAGACGGCGATCCCACCGCCATCGAACCGCCCCGCCCCCCCGGCCTGCCCTGGGCCGTCCCGCCCCCCGGGCCGTCCACACCCCCTCCGGCGCACCCCGCCGACTGACGGTTCGGCGGCGTCCTCCACGTCCTCGACGTCATGCGGGTCCGGCGGAACGCGGAGCCCGCGACGGCGCGCGGGTCGACCAGCTGACTCGCCGCCGGCTCGGACCGGCCCCGTCCTGAGGTCAGGATGGCGGCCGCGGCGGATACGCTGATAAGCGGCGCGGAACCGAATCGGGTGCGTGCCCCCGCGTGCTGGCGGCCCGCTGGCGAACCCAGTTGGCGAACCCAGTGGCAAGCCCGGGCCTGGCGCGCGCCGCCACGAGTGCAGCGACCGGGCCGCGCGACCCCGCCCCGCCGCGCTCGCCGGCCGCACGCCGAGGCGCCGTGCCTGGTCGCCGACCAGCGGTCGCTTTCCTGGAGGCCCGCAATGTCATCCCGGGGGACGCCCCGGATCCCCGGCAGTCGAAGGTCCTGAGGTCACAAGATGCCCGCACTGCGTTCCCGTACGACCACCCA
This sequence comes from Pseudofrankia sp. EUN1h, assembly GCF_001854645.1. Lineage (NCBI taxonomy): Bacteria > Bacillati > Actinomycetota > Actinomycetes > Frankiales > Frankiaceae > Pseudofrankia > Pseudofrankia sp. EUN1h. The sequence goes on from NZ_MBLN01000036.1 coordinate 12,665, forward strand.
TGGCCGCAACATGGCCGGCGCCCGCGCCCTGTGGCGGGCCACCGGCATGACCGAGGACGACTTCGGCAAGCCGATCGTGGCGATCGCCAACAGCTTCACCCAGTTCGTCCCGGGGCACGTGCACCTGAGGGACCTGGGCAGGCTGGTCGCTGACTCGGTCGCGGCGGCCGGCGGCGTCGGGCGCGAGTTCAACACGATCGCCGTGGACGACGGGATCGCGATGGGGCACGGCGGGATGCTGTACTCGCTGCCGTCGCGAGAGATCATCGCGGACAGCGTCGAGTACATGGTCAACGCGCACTGCGCCGACGCCCTGGTCTGCATCTCCAACTGCGACAAGATCACCCCGGGGATGCTGCTCGCCGCGCTGCGGCTCAACATCCCGACCGTGTTCGTCTCCGGTGGGGCGATGGAGTCCGGCAACGCGGTCGTCCAGGGTGGCACGGTCCGCTCCCGGCTCGACCTCATCGACGCGATGACGGCGGCCGTCAACCCGGACGTCAGCGATGCCGACCTCAGCATCATCGAACGCTCCGCCTGCCCGACCTGTGGCTCCTGCTCGGGGATGTTCACCGCGAACTCGATGAACTGCCTGACCGAGGCGATGGGCCTGTCACTGCCGGGCAACGGCTCGACGCTGGCCACCGCCGCCGCCCGCCGGGAGCTGTTCGTCGAGGCCGGCCGGCTCGTCGTCGACCTCGCCCGCCGCTACTACGAGAAGGACGACGAGGGCGTGCTGCCGCGCTCGATCGCCAGCGCCRCCGCCTTCCGCAACGCCTTCGCCGTCGACGTCGCCATGGGCGGCTCGACGAACACCGTGCTGCACCTGCTCGCCGCCGCCGTCGAGGCCGGTGTCGAGGTCACCCTCGCCGACATCGACGAGATCTCCCGGCGGGTGCCCAACCTGTGCAAGGTCGCGCCCAGCTCGACGAAGTACTACATGGAGGACGTCCACCGCGCCGGCGGCATCCCCGCGATCCTCGGCGAGCTGGACCGGGGCGGGCTGCTCGACCCGAACGTGCACAGCGTGCACTCGGCGAGCCTGCGCGAGTTCCTCGACCGTTGGGACATCCGCGGCGCCAGCCCCGCGCCGGACGCCGTCGAGCTCTTCCACGCCGCGCCGGGCGGGGTGCGCACCACCGAGCCGTTCAGCTCGACGAACCGGTGGGACACCCTCGACACCGACGCCGCGGACGGGTGCATCCGCTCGGTCGAGCACGCCTACTCCGCCGAGGGCGGCCTCGCCGTGCTGCACGGCAACCTGGCCGAGGACGGCGCCGTGGTGAAGACCGCCGGTGTCCCCGAGGACCAGTGGGCGTTCGCCGGCCCGGCGGTCGTCGTCGAGAGCCAGGACGAGGCCGTCGAGGCGATCCTCGGTGGCCGGGTGAAGCCGGGTGACGTCATCGTCGTCCGGTACGAGGGTCCGCGCGGCGGCCCGGGCATGCAGGAGATGCTCTACCCGACGGCGTACCTCAAGGGCCGCGGTCTCGGGCCGAAGTGCGCGCTCATCACCGACGGACGGTTCTCCGGCGGCAGCTCGGGCCTGTCGATCGGGCACGTCTCGCCGGAGGCGGCGCACGGTGGCACGATCGCGCTGGTCCGCGACGGTGACCGGATCGAGATCGACATCCCGGCCCGCCGGCTCGCGCTGATGGTCCCGGACGAGGAGCTGGCCGCCCGCCGGGTCGAGCTCGAGGCCGGCCAGGGCTTCCGGCCGGTCGGCAGGGAGCGGCAGGTCTCGGCGGCGCTGCGCGCCTACGCCGCGATGGCCACGTCGGCCTCCACGGGCGCCGCCCGCGACGTCAGCCTCCTCGGCGGCTGATCCCACCGACCACCCACCGGTCTGACCCGCTTGACCCTGCCTGCTGACAGATAACCGCTGTCGGGCTACTCGACGCGCCAAAGCCGGAGGGTCCGGTCCGAGCTGACGCTGGCCAGCAGGGTGCCGTCGGGTGAGAACACCGCGGACCACACGACGTCGCCGTGCCCGGTGAGCGGAACGTAGGCCACCGGGTGCGCGAGGTCGGTGACGCCCCACAACCGGATGGTCTTGTCGTCGCCGGCGGTCGCGAGCAGGTGACCGTCGGGGGAGAACGCGACGGACCGCACGGCGCTCCTGTCGCCGGTGAGCAGCCCGTCCGACCTGGGAGACACCGGGTCGGCGATGTCCCAGAGCCGGATGGTCCTGTCGTCGCTGGCGGTGGCCAGCTGCCTGCCGTCCGGCGAGAACGCGACGTCCCGGATCTGGTCGGTGTGACCGGTGAGCGGGGCGCCGATGGCCCGGGGGTTCGCGGAGTTGGTGATGTCCCAGAGCCGGACGGTGGTGTCCCAGCTGCCGGTGGCCAGCAGCCTGCCGTCGGGTGAGAACGCCACGGACCGGACGGCGTCGGTGTGCCCGGTGATCCGGCCGACCGCCACGGGTTTCGCCGGGTTGGTGATGTTCCACAGCCGGGCGGTCGTGTCGAGGCTGCCGGTGGCCAGCAGCTTGCCGTCAGGTGAGAACGCCACCGACCGCACGCCGCCGGTGTGGCCCCGCAGCGGCGCGCCGATCTGCTCGGCGTGGGCCGGGTCGCTGACGTCCCACAGGCGGATGGTGGTGTCGTCGCTGGCGGTGGCAAGCAGTTTGCCGTCCGGCGAGAACACGACGTCGCGGACCTCGATGGAGTGGCCGGTGAGCGGCGCCCCCACGGCCAGCGGGCTAGCGGGACTGCTGATGTCCCAGAGCCGGACGGTGGTGTCCCAGCTGCCGGTGGCCACCAGCCTGCCGTCCGGCGAGAAGGCCAGCGATGCCACCGGGGCGGTGTGGCCCGTGTAGACGGTGCTGACGGGACTGGCTGGCGCCAGCGGGCCCGCGCCGGACGCGTCCGCTCGGGTGCCCGACGTGTCCTGGCGGGCGTTGATGGTCAGGATGACGGCGGCCGCGCCGGCCGCCACGCCGGCGAGCAGGATGGCGACCAGGACGACCAGGCCGCGCCGCGGACTCCGGCGCCGCCCAGGCGGATCGGTGGCCGTGGCGTCGACGGGTACGTCGGGGTCCTCGACGGTCGCCGGACCGGTGACGATGCCGGGCTGGCCGCTGCCCGACGTCGAGTCCTGGTCGGTCGGGTGCCCCGGGCCAGCGGACGGCCCGGCCTGGCCGGTGGACACGGCCGGGCGACCCATGAAACCGGGGACGTCACCGCGCTGGCCGGCCACCTCGGGGAGCCGGTCGGCCGGCCGCGCCGAGCCCGCTGCGCGGCCGACGACCGGCGGCGGTTCGGAGTCCGTCGTCGGCATCGACGCCTGAGTGGGGATGTTCAGGTTCGTGGGGATCTCCGGCCGACCGGTGACCTCCTCGAGGATGGTGGCCGAGCGGTCCTCCGTACCCGGGTCGGTGAGCTCGGCCAGCCCGATCACCGAGGGGTCGGTGTCGATGAGATGCAGCAGAAGCTCGCGTGACGTGGGGCGGGCAGCCGGGTCCTTGGCCATGGCATGGGCGACCAGGTAGCGCAGCCTCCGTGGCAACGCGGTCACGTCGGGGGTGCTGTGGACGACGTGACGAAGGACCGTCGAGGTGGCCTGGTTGCCGAAGGGCGGGCGTCCCGTGGCCGCGAAGAGGATCACCGCGCCCCAGGCATGGACGTCGACCGCCGGGGTGATGGCCTGACCGAGGGCCTGTTCCGGAGCCATGAAGGCGGGAGTGCCGATGGATGCGCTCGTCGCCGTCGTGATGGCACTGGCGGCGTCGAGCGCGCGGGCGATGCCGAAGTCGATGACGCAGGGGCCGGTCGGCGACAGGAGGATGTTGCCCGGTTTGAGATCCCGGTGGACGACTCCGGCCGCGTGAATCGCCGTCATGGCCGAGGCGACGGCGACCGCGAGCCGTTCCAGCTCTGTCGGCGGTAGTGGCCCGCGGTCCCGGATCGCCCTGGCCAGGGTCGGTCCCTTGATGTATTCGGTGACCAGGTAAGGGCGTTCGCCGGTGGTGTCGACGTCGAGAACCTCGGCGGTGCAGAACCGAGCGACGCGCTGGGCCGACTGCGCCTCCAGCAGGAAGCGCCTGCGGAACTCGGGAATGCGGGCGAGGTCCGACCGGATGACCTTCACCGCCAGCAGCCGCGGCGCGGTGACTCCGGCGCCCTGGTCGTTGTCCGCCTCCGCGTCGGAGGTGGGTTGGGCGAGGTACACGGTGCCCATGCCGCCAGCGCCGAGCCGGCCAAGGAGCGTGTACGGGCCGACGGTGGCCGGGTCGCTCTCGCCCAACGCCGCCACGTTTTTGGCGTCGTCGCTCTTACCGACCACCCTTGCCCCCCGGATTGGCCGATCCGGTCATTCATCTCCCGATGAATCGCGTACCGGATCGTCCATCACAAAGGTTAGCCCACCCGATACCACTATCGCTGGCCGGCTTTAGTCGGTTTCGGTTGGCAACTCGACCGGTCGTTCCTCGGCCGGCGCGGCGTGGCGACCCGGTACCTGGGCGGCCCGACTGCCCGGGCGGGTGACCGCCCGGGCAGGATCAGCGCCAGGAGACGGCCTAGCTCGTCATGGCGAGGGAGAGGGCGAAGTCGTCCTCGGGGTCGGTCCACCAGTGGGTCAGACGCCAGCCCGCGGCGGTGAGCTCGCGTTCCACCGTCGCCCGGTCGAACTTGGCGCTGATCTCGGTACGCATCTCCTCGCCGTCGGCGAACGAGACGGTCAGGTCCAGATTCGTCAGGCGCACGGTCTGCGCCCGCACCGAACGCAGCCGCATCTCGATCCAGCGGTTCTCGGGGTCCCATCGGGCGACATGCGCGAACCCGCGCAGGTCGAAGTCGGCGCCGAGCTCACGGTTGAGCACGGTGAGCACGTTGCGGTTGAACGCCGCCGTGACGCCGGCACTGTCGTCGTAGGCGGCGACCAGGCGGCGCGGATCCTTGACGAGGTCGGTCCCGAGCAGCAGCGCGCCGTCCTGGCCTACCCGCTCCCGCAGTCCGGTCAGCAGCAGGTGCCGCTCGGGCGGGCGCAGGTTGCCGATCGTGCCTCCGAAGAAGGCGACCAGCGTGCCAGCCGGCGCGTCGCCCATGCCCGGCGCGCCCTCACCCGGCGCCTCGACGCCGAGAGCGGCACCCTCCGGCCGCGTGGTGGTCCTCGTCGCGGTGCCCGCCGTCGGCAGCAGGCCGAGGTGCTGGCGGAAGTCGCCGACGACCGCGTGCACGGCGAGCCCCGGGTGCGCGGCCTTGGCCGCGGCGCCCGCCCTGGACAGCGCGTCGGCGTCGACGTCGAGCGGGACGAAGCGGCGCAGGCGACCGGTACCGGCCAGGGCGGCCAGCAGCATCCGTGTCTTCTCCGAGGTGCCTGAGCCCAGCTCCACCAGCGTGTCGGCTCCCCCGCCCGGCAGCGCGGTCGCGAGCGCGGCGGACAGGTCCGCGGCGTGCGCCGACAGGATCCCCCGCTCCGTCCTCGTCTGGTAGTACTCCGGCAGCTCGGTGATCTTCCCGAAGAGCATGCTGCCGGTCGTGTCGTAGAACCAGGTGGGCGGCAGCTCCTTGGGAGTGGCGGTGAGCCCCGCGCGCGCGTCGGCCGCCAGCGCCGCCGCGCGCTGCGCCTCGGTCAGGTGCCGTTCGATCGTGATGCCGCCTCGGGCCTTCAACAGAGCGGCCACGTCGGCCGGGGTCGGGGTACGCGTGGCTTGCGGTGTCCTCGAAGTCATGCGGACGTCCTTCGTCAGTTAGTCAACTCAGGGTAGTCGTCCTACAAGGTCAAATTACTTAGAGTTACTTCGCGTGTGTCGGCTACCAACAAGCGGTGGTTCGGTACTTCGACCCAGACGTCCGGACCGGGGCTGGGCTGCCCCGCCGCGTCCGCCGCGCCCGATGGAAACGGTGCCTCCTCGATCGAGACCGAGGCCGACGCCTGGAGCGCCGTGGCGTCGTCGCCGTGACCAGGCCCGGCACCGGCCGGGCCGTCGACGGTGTCGTCGTCTGGTTCGCTCGCCACCAGCACCCCCGCGGGGCCGAGCCGGTACCAGAGCGTCTCGTTCCAGGTGGTGGCGACGATCTGGCGGCCGTCGGTGACGAGCACGTTGAGCCTGGTCGGCGGCACCTGGCCACCCGCCTCGCGGGCCCCCGCGCTGGCGGCCGCCTTGGCCCCGACCGTCGTCACCACCTCGGCGACCGCCTCCGCCAGCCCCACCCCGGCGATCGTCCGCTCCCAGACCAGCGCGGCGAGCAGCGCCGAGTCGCAGCGCGAGTCCGGCGTCGGCGCGTCCGGTCGGCCGGCGAGCAGCGCGGTCAGGATGGCGGGGTCGGCGCGGCCGTTGTGGCTGAGCAGCAACGGCCCATGGGCGAACGGCGCCGTGGCCGTCTCCTCGATCGGCATGCCGACCGTGGCGTCGCGAACCGCGGCCAGGACGCAACCCGACGCCACCGCCCCGGCGAACGACGCGAACGAGGCGTCGGTCCACATCGGCACTGCTCGCCGGTAGCGGGCCGGCTCGGGCCGGACGGCCGGCGCATACCAGCCGACGCCGAACCCGTCGGCGTTGATCCGCCCATGCCGCTGCCGCCGAGGCGCCCATGACTGACGCAGCAGCCCGAACGGCGGTTCGGCGACCACCTCGGCCAGCGTCCGCTCGGCGCCCAACCAGGCGAGGTGTCTGCACATGCGCTAGGCACCTGTCCTCGCGAGCCGGAAACCGGCGAAGATCTGCCGCCTGATCGGGTGATCCCAGTTGCGGAACGTCGCGCGCACCGCGCCGGGATCGGTCGCCCACGAGCCGCCGCGCAGCACCTTGTAGCCGCGGAACTCACGCTCGATGTCGGTGGGGGTACCCGCGCCCGCGCTCGCGGCGCCGTGGCCGGCGACGGCGTCTGCGGGGTCGGCGGGCGGCCGGAAGAAGACGTCGCTGTACTCCCGGTACGGGAAGGCGGCGAAGCCCGGGTAGGCGGCGAAGTCGGAGGAGGTCCATTCCCACACGTCGCCGATGAGCTGCTCGGCGCCGCAGGGGCTCGCGCCGGCCGGATACGCGCCCAGCGGCGCCGGCCGCGCCGACCGGTGGCCGAGGTTCGCGTGCTCCGGCGCCGGTGCCTGGTCGCCCCAGGGGAAGCGGCGTGAGCGGCCGGTCGCCGGGTCGAACGCGCAGGCCTTCTCCCACTCGGCCTCGGTCGGCAGCCGTCGCCCCGCCCAGCGGGCGTGCGCCTGCGCCTCGTACCAGCAGACGTGCTGCACCGGCTCGTCCAGCGGGAGCGGCTCGTCCCGGCCGAAGCGGCGCCGCAGCCAGCCGCCCGCGCCGTCGCGGCGCCAGAAGAGCGGTGCCGTCAGCCCCTCGCGGCACCGCCACGCCCAGCCGGCCGCGGACCAGAGCCGCTCGTCGTCGTAGCCGCCGTCCGCCAGGAACGCCAGGTGCGCTCGGTTCGACACGGGCAGCCGGCCAATCCGGAAGTCGGGCAGGGCGACCCGATGGGCCGGGCGTTCGTTGTCATACGCCCAGAGGTCGGTGCTCGTGCCCATCACGAACTCGCCGGCCGGAACCAGCACCTCGTCGTCGCCAGGTACCGGCCGGCCGGGCGGCGGGGGCGCGCCCTCGTCGACCACGGGCTCGCCGGCGCGCAGCTGCAGCGTGGCGAGCATGGTCTCGTCGTGCTGATGCTCGTGCTGGACGACCATCCCGTAGACGAAGCCGCCGGTGAGCAGCCTGCCTGGCAGGTCGAGGGTGGTCTGACCGGGGACGGCGGCCGCCGGGGGCGCGGCCGGCCCGGCGATCCTGGCCGCTCCGGCCGCTTGCGCCGACTCGGCCAGCGCGACGTCCGGTGGGGCGAGCGTGCCCCTGGCGTCAAGCGTGGCGAAGGTGTCGAGCGCCCGGTCGCGTACGTCGGCGAGATAGGCGCGCGCCTGGGACGGGGAGAGCAGTGGCAACGTGGGCCGGTCGGCCCGCGGGTGCCGGAAGGCGTCGTAGATGTCGTCGATGCCAGGCAGCAGCGGGTCGGCTCCGGTGAGCGCCCGTATCAGCCACAGCTCCTCGTAGTTGCCGACGTGGGCCAGGTCCCACACCAGCGGGGACATGAGCGGCGAATGCTGGCGCAGCAACTCGTCGTCGTCGAGGTCGGTGTAGGCGAGTGTCCGGCGACGGCTGCCCTCCAGCGCCGCGGCCCAGCCGGCCGCCGTCGTGGTCACCGGGTCTCCTCGCGCAACAGGCCGGCGGGGCCGACCTGGGCGAAGCGTTCAGCCAGCCGGTCGGCCGGCGTGCGGCCACGGGCCGGGTAGTCGTCCCGGAACCTCGCGACGACCGCGCGCAGGTCGTCGCCCGCGCCGAGGCGCCCGAGCGCGTCGAGCGCGAGGTCCATGCAGGTCAGCGCCGCGGTGCGCAGCGTGTCGTCGGCGAGCCCGTGCGCGCTCGCCGCGGACCACCCCTCGTCCGCGTCGGAGCACGCGGCCGCCGCGCCCGCGGCGGCGATGGGGTCGTCGAGCAGCGCGGTGGTGACCGCGACCGGCACCATCCACAGGTCGAACGGCTGCGCGTCGAGGTAGCGGATCTCCAGCCAGCCGCGGGGCCGTACCGGCGGGAACACCGTCGTCGCGTGCAGCACCAGGTCGTCGAGGGTGGGCGGGCGGCTCGTCGGCCCGGCGCCGCGCAGCCAGTCTCCGAACGTGGACCCGTCACGCACCGGTACGAGCAGGCCCTCGCCGTGGTCGTCCGCGTCGCGGGAGAGGGCCGGGCGCTGGCCCGGCCCGTCGGGGCCGTCCGGGGAGGAGCCGTCCGGGGCGGGGGCGTTCGTCTCGGGGGCGCGGATCATCATGAGGCGGGCCGCGAGCAGATACTCGGCCCAGCGGCACGTCATGTCGGCCGCCGCCATGTGCGCGTGGCCAACCGGCCGGGTCCTGGTCGGGTCGAGCGCCTCCCACACCCGGGTTCGACCCGAGCGCAACCCCGTGAGCGCGCCGAGCCGGGCGGGAGAGGCGGCGAACATCGCCGCCAGCACCGGCTGCAGCTGGTGCGCGAGCCGCCAGCGCCGGGCGACGTCGGGCTGGTCGTGGCCGGCGTCCAGGTTGACCTGCACCGACGCGCTGGAGCACATCATGATCTCGCCGGCCTCGTGACCGTTCGCCGCCCAGTAGCCCGCCATGGCGGCATAGCGGTCGGCGGCGAGCCAGCGCACGGGCGGGCGCAGCGGGTCGAGCCCCAGACCGGCGAGCCCCAGGCCGGCGTYGGCGAGCGCCGCGCGCACGGCGGCAAGGTCGCTCGCCAGCCGGCTGACCGCCAGCGGCAGTGGCGATGGCGGTCCCGACAGCTCCAGCTGCCCGCCCGGCTCGAAGGTGACGCGGCTGCCCCCGGCGAGCACCGCTGCCGCGGCCGCGATGGTCGGGATGCCCCCGCCGGCGGTGCCAGGGGCCTCGGTCGCCCCGGCGGGCGAGCCCTGCCGGCTGGCCTCGCCGGAACGCCCGATGAGCGCGGCCAGGGCGCCCCAGGTCCGCTCCGGTGGCACCGAGGTGTCACTCGCCGCCCGGTCCACCACCAGCCACTCGGTCTCGATTCCGACGGTGCGCGGACCGGGGCGCGCGGGCAGGCAGCTGGCCGCGTAGCGCAACACGTCGTCCACGGTCAGCCCGGCGAGCGAGCGGCGCGGGGAGCCCCCCGCGACCGGGACGCCCGCCCGCGCGGCGTCCGGTGCCACCGGTGTCGGCGCGGATGGGGACGAGGTCGGATGTGGTGGCATCGGATCCTCCCGGGATCGCCCACGGCCCGCACGCCACGGGCGGAAGCTGGCGTCCACTCTCGCGGCCGCCTTCCGACTCGACGTCACTTCCGCGCGGCCGCGATCGGGCTTGGCCGCCCGCTGACCTTCCAGGTGCCCGGCCAGGCGTGCCGCCCAGTCACCCGACGCGTCGATACACCCCGAGCGTGGCGGATAAACCGGTGGGCCGCGACATTTCGCCGCGCGTGTGACGACAAGCCCAAGGGGCAGACACGGACAACCGTTGCCCAGTGCGCCGTCTGTGACGTCCTTGCCTTACCGTGTGATCCTGCGGACGAACGCAGACCAGGCGGAAGCATGGGGATTCCACCGAGCCGCTTCCGACCCCTGCCGGCGCCGAATTCGCGGGACACGCAGACCAGGCTGATCGGGGGACCTCCCAGCAGACCCGCCAGCTCGGCGAAGCCGGGCAGGCGGAAACCCGGGCTCCGACGATCCGGCAGGAACCCTGGGGAGGACGGTTGACGGGAAGCGGGAACCGGGCGACTCCTGGACGTTCGGCGATGGCGGAGTACCAGCGGCGTCGGGCCCTGTACACGGCCGAACGGGACGATCGGCGGATCCGCGTCGCCGTGCTCGCCGGCCTCGCCGCGGGCGGTGCCGTGCTCGCCGTCGTGCTGGTCGGGCTCGCCCTCAACCTCTCGGCGGTCACGCTGGTCCGCGCCGGGATCGCCGTCGCGCTGGTGGTCCTGGTGGTCGCGGMGGTCCGTTTCTACCGGATCCMGCCGGAGATCGAGGCCTGGCGGCAGGACGCCGGGGCCGAGCGGCACACCGCCAGGGCGCTCGACCGGCTGACCCGAGCCGGCTACACGGTGCTGCACGACCGGTCGACAGCCGAGTCGGCCGGCAACATCGACCACCTGATCATCGGGCCTTCGGGCGTCTGGGTGGTGGAGACCGACGCGCACCGCGGCCCGGTCCGGGAGAGCAGCGCCGGCGTGTGGGTGGGCAAGGTACCGCTCCGCGCCCGGCTGGGACTGGTCGCGTGGACCGGTGAACAGGTCAGCACGGCCCTGCTCGCCGAGCTCCCCGACGGCTGGCAGCTGCAGGCGCAGACCGTGCTCGCGTTCGCGCGTGCCGACGTCCCCGGCGGGCTCGCCCTGGTCGACGGCGTTCTCCTGCTGCCGGCCGCGGGCGTGGCCGAGTACGTGCTGTCCGCCGGGGTGGTGCTGCGCCCGCTGGATGTCGCGATGCTCGTCGACGTCGTCGAGCGGGTCCTGCCCGCCTACCAGGTAACCGGCCCGCCGCCGACCTGGTCCGCCCTGTCCAAGCTGCGCGGCCTGCGCCGCCGCGAACGCCTCTAGCCAAAGTCGCTCCCACGAAAGATAGGCTGGCGCTGACCTCCCGGGGACCCTGCGGCGATAATGGCGGAGCCTCGCGTGGCCGGAGGCCGTCAGGCGCGGCCTAGCCCACCCGGACGCGAACGAGCTCAGAAGCCGGGATAGCCAGGCGGGACGCGGACGCCGGTGCCGTCAGGCTCCTCGTCGTCGCGGTAGGCGATGGACACGTCGAACACGTCCTCGCCGTCGCCGTCGAGGCGATCATCCATCCCGTCGTCTCCACCGCCGGGGGGCAGGTGACCGGCGAAGTCCTCCGGGCCCAGACCCGGCGGGTCGAGCTCGGCGGGGTCGAGGTCGTCGGGAACGAGGTTGATGTCGTCGACCTCGCCGTGCATCTTCGAGCCGTTGAGCACGACGGGAATCTCCAGATCGCCGACGACGTGCTCGACGTAGAACGCCCGCTGCCCGATCAGCCAGAGGGCGAACCCGGGGTCGAGGCGCGGCAGCAGGTCGGCGGCGACGTCGGTGAGGCCGAGCGCCTGCTGGGTCGCCGCCACCTGGTCGGTCGCCTGCTTGTAGAGGATCCGGGTGGACGTCTCGGCCAGCAGGCCCTTGGCGATCTCCACCGAGTCGGGGGAGGCGGACAGCAGGTCGGAGATCCGGTGCGCCACGATGGCGTTCGCGCAGCCCCACTGCCTGGCGAGCTTCTGCTGCGCCGACAGCCTTCGGACGAGCCCGGCGAACCGCATCAGCCGCCAGCACTCGTCGTAGACCACGTAGCGCTGCACGCCGTCCTGGCGCATCAGCGCGGCCTCCATCCAGCCCTGCGCGCAGGTCATGATCAGCGCGATCATCTCGTCCGAGCCCTGCACCCGCTCCAGGTTGAGCACGGCGATCGGCCGGTCGAAGTCGAGTGGAGAGGTCGTCGGCCCGTCGAACAGGCCGGACAGCGCCCCACCCGTGAGCCGGCGCAGCGTGAGGGTGGCATCCCGGGAGGCGTCGCGCAGCTCGGTGGCCGTCATCGGCAGACCGACGCAGTCCGCCTCGCTCGGCTCCGTCATCGCGTCCAGTACGTGCCCGAGGAGCGGGGTCGCCCAGCGGTCCGTGGTCGCGCCGGTGATCTGCCGGCTGACGACGTCGAGGGCCAGGTCGATCGCGGTGTGCTCCGCCGGGGTGAGCGGCACACCCTTGGCCGTCTCGATCAGTGACGCGAGCAGCGACGAGCGCGCCCGCTTGACCTCGCGCGCCCAGTCGTGGTCGTGAATGCCGCGCGGACGGGGCGGCGCGTCCAACGGGTTCAGCCGGGTCGACATGCCAGGGCCGATGTAGGTCGGTTCGCAGCCGAGCCGGCGGGCGAGCCGGGTGTACTCGCCCTTCGGGTCACAGGGCACCGCCGCCTGGTAGCCGAACGCCGCGCCGCGCGACATCAGCGTCTTCAGCAGCGATGACTTGCGTGAGCCGACCGCGCCGAAGACGGCGAAGTTCGGGTTCTCGATGACCTGCTGGCGGTAGAGCTCGAAGACGTCGAACACGAAGGAGTTGCCCGACCAGACGTGCCGGCCGATGAACATGCCCGGCGCGTCCAGCCCTGAGTCGACGACGAACGGATAGATCCCGGCGATCTGTGCCGTCGTCTCCATGTGCGCTGGTAGGCGCAGTTTGTGGAACGTCTGACCCCGGAACGCGCCACTGGTCCGCGGCGGCTGCGCCCCTCGGCGCAGCGCCGCCTGCGCGCGCCGCGTCGCCGCGCGGTCGGCCCGTTCGGCCGCCGCGGCCGACTTCTCCGCCCGGCGTGCTCCGCGAGCAGACCCCCCACCGTCGCGCCGGCCGGCCCGGCGCCTGCCGCGAGGGTTTCCGCCGAGGTCGACGTAGCCGGTCGCGTCCCGGCCCGGGTCGTAGTCCGGTCCCCTGACCGGCCCATCCGGGGCCGTGTCACCGGACAGCGGGCCGGCGTCGTACTCGTAGCCGTCGTCGTCGGGGTAGCCAATGCTTGCGGCGTGGTACCCGCCATCGCCCACGGCCGCCCGTCCATCGGCCGTTCCAGGTCCTTCGCCGTGGCCGTTGGGCCCGTCGTACTGGCCGTCGCCGTATGCCTCGTCGAAGCCGTCGTTGTCGTCGACCGCGCTCGCGCCGTCGGCGACGCCCGCTCGGCTCGCGTGGCCGCGGCCGTCAGTGATGGACGGCCGGGCCGGCTCGGAGTCCGTCATGACACACCCACCGCGAGCGGCAGCGCACCGACGTGGAAACCCTGGTCCTGCTCGCCGACGAGGCGCACCATCTCCAGCCGACTGCGCGAGGCCAGCGTCTCGGCCTCGCCGCAGGCGTCGGCGAGGCCGTCGAGGTCGTCGGCGGACACCGTCACGAAGCCATGGAACCGGAACGCGCCGAAGCCGGCGATCAGCTCCTGCTCGCGTCGCTCCACCTCATCCGCCTCGGTCATGTCGCGCTGGGTCGTCACCTTGCCGAACTTGTCCCGCATCTCCTGCTCCCCGAGGTGCGTCATCCGGCGCCGGTTCACCGCCCGCTCGGCCTTGCGGCCAGGCAACGGCTCGACCACCAGCGACACGGTCCGCCGGCAGGTCGTCTCCATCAGCAGCGGGGCGAGGAACGCGGCCGGCGACGGCACCCGTGGCCAGCCGTTGATCCAGTAGGTGGTGTGGAAACCGGAGTCGGTGCGGTAGTGGTCCCAGGAGGCGACCGCGCGCACCGGGYCGGCGACCGCCGGGTCGATCCCCGACGGCAGGCCCTTCAGACCACCGGCCAGGTCGTGCGTGGCGCCGCCGCGCGCGTCGATCATGTCTACGGAGTACGGGTCATAGGTGGTGCGGATGACCGCCGCCAGTGCCCGCGGCGGGAGCCAGCCGACCGTGCTGATCTGCGCCCTGGCGAGCRCCGCCTCCATCGTGCGCAGCTCGCCGAGCAGCACCGCGCAGGCCGCGCGGTCGCCGCCGCCGCCCCGCTGGATCGCCCGGCGGGCGTCGCGGGCGCGCAGCTGGAACGACAGGTAGGTCTCGTGGCGCTGCGCCACCGGGCCGGCCGCGTCGATGATCTCCTGGTAGGCCTCCGCTGCCCAGGAGTCGTCGTGGTGGCCCCGCACCCGCCAGTGYCGCTGCAACGTGTCACCCGAGTCYGGCAACGTCCGCTCCAGCCACTGGATGCGCGCGAGCCGGCCGCCACCGGCGGTGAGCCCGGCGAGCAGCTCGCCCCAGGCATCCACCCTGGCCTGCTGGTCGCCGGACTCCAGCAGTGCGAACTGGCTGCCCTGGACCTGCAGAACGGCGGTGTAGGTCTGCTTCTTGGTGTCCTTGACGACGGCGACGTAGCGCCCGTTGCCGACGGGGACCGACAGCATGACCAGGTTGGCAAGTGGGCCGGGCAGAACGGTCCTGGTGATCTGGTCTTCGTCCGGCCCGAGCCGGAACACTCCCCCGCGGAACAACGTCTCGCCCGTCACCTTCTGCATCGTGTAGCCGAACAGAATCGGCACCCACTGATCGAGGTTACGGTCCTCGACCCGGATGAACGCGATGATGCCCAGGGCTACCGCTACCAGCACCCAGGCAGGTGCGAGAAGCAACGGTGAGCGCAGCGCGCCGAGCACACAGAGCATCACCCCGACCATCAGGCCGAGTTGCGGCCAGCGCAGGCCGAGCAGGATCCCACCCCGTTCGAGCGGGCCGAACCTATAGCTGCGTTCCGCGACCATGACCCCTGTCTTTACTCCAACGCGACGTCTCTACTCCAACGCGGTCATAGGCGAGTGCCGCCGGTAGCACAACACCAGCCGCACCAGCCGCACCAGCCGTGGCTGTCTGGCTCGGCGAGGCCACCTGGTCGTTGCCGTATGTCCTGCCGCTGCCCCTGCCGCCCCGGCCGTGCCGCCGTCCTGTCGGCCGTGCCGCCATCCGGAGGCCTGTACGGCGCCGGCGGCTGGACCGCCATCCCGCCCAGCCAGCGCGCCGGCGGTTCAGCTGCCACGAGTGGAGCCGCCGGGGACCCTGGTGCGCGCGGGCTGTGTCACCGGCGGCCGCGCGGCCGCACCGTGTGACGTGCTGGTGGCCGATGTCGTTGCGCGCGACGCGCCGACCCGAGGCTGCGCCGGGGGCAGCGCGGCGGCCGCGGAGCGAGCGCGTCCCCGGACGGCACTGGTACCGGCGCCAACGCCACCGGTGCTGCCGGCGGCCGAAGCGATGGCCGGGCGTCCCACCCGCGAGCCGGCGGCCACGCCGGGCCGCGGGGCGCCGGGCCGCGAGCCCGGACGGGCCGGGCGGACGGTCGGCCGACCCAGGCCGCCGGCGGTGGCTCCGCCGCCGACGCCGGCCGGCAACGCCGCGCCAGCACCGCCGAGCATGCCGCGGTTGCGGGTCTGCAGCCGGGCTCCAATGCCGCGGAATGTGTCCCGAGACGTGGAACCAAGCAGCGCGCCCGCGCCCTGGCCGAAGGACGCCGCGCCGCGTCGGCCGGCACTGCCGACCGCGCGCATCAGCTGAACATCGGCGAACGCGAACAGCTGTAGGAGCAGGAACGGCGAGAACACTGCGGCGATCATCACGACGACGCCGCTGAGAATGGTCAACGTCTGATCGGCCGCTGAACCGGTGCTGTCACTGGCCATGCCGGCACCAAGGGTGAAGATCACGTAGATCACCGGCTTGGCGAACACGAGTGCGACGAGGATCTCGGTGGCGCGCTTCATCCAGGCGCTGGTCGACATCGCGGGCTGCCCGGCGAGGTAGATCGGGATGAACACCGCCACGACGATGATCACGACTTTCCGGATGTAAAGCACCACGAAGAGCGCGAATGAGAACAGCGCGACCAGCAACGAGAGCACCATGTCGAGCGCGAAGTTGCCCTGTTCCGGCAACGCTCGCAGCTGACCGACGAGACTCGCGCCCAGCGGCTGTCCGTCGCCGAACGCGTCGGCGACGCCGTCGGACGCGGTGAGCACCATCTGCAGGAGGGTCAGCGCGACGAACGAGCCAAGAATTGCCGTGCCAGTGGAGGCGATCGCCCGCGCGAAGACGTGCGGGTCACCACGGACGGCGCCCACGACGCACGAACACAGGAACAGGCCGGTCACGATCAGGACCGCGACCCCGAAGACGATGTTGTAGTTCTCAACCACGTAGTCGGCCCGCAGGTCAACGGCCGTCTTCTGCGACGCGAAGCTGAACACCGACGACGACAGATCCGCCGCCATGTTGCAGAACGCCGTGCCAATGGAGTCAAGAAAACTATCCGCCGTCCCGGAGACAGCGTCCTTAAAAGGGCCGAACGGGTCGAAGCTAATGGCGAGGGTTTGTGACTGCGACGGGCTCATGGTCATGTCGAAGGACCCCCGATGTAAGAAAACCGTCGGAAATTTTCGCCCGGCCTTTGAGTGATTGTTGGACCCCTAGACCCGTCGACCGCTGCTGAGAGCTTCCAGTCCTCGTTGTCCCAGCGTACGGTGCAGTCGTCGGAGCCCCAAATTTCTTGTGGTGCGGCCACCTGGTTGGTGTTGTCGTAGATTCCAAATCCGCCGACTGACCAGATGGATATTGTTGCAGAATCATGTGAAGACGTCTTGGCGATAAATCCGACTACTCGAAGGTTGAAGTTCAAATTAGGGTCCGTGATTGAATTTGCGCCCACACTTGTTGCATTTTTTTGGTCTGACTTGATTATACGATCGCTCACTTGGTTGCCGGCGTCGCCTGTTGCAATTGAGTTCAACACTAGTTGGATGCGTGAAGGCTCACGATTGCGGACGTCGCTGTACGCGGAGACGTAGTTGCCGCAGGCGCTGATGGCGCCGGCCTCGGTATGGGGGTAGCCGACCGGAATTCCGAACTCGTTCACTCGGCTCGGCGCGCCTGGCAGAGCGCCGGCCGGTTCGGCGGTATGGTCCACGCCGTCAGAGGCTGGCGATGGCACCACGGTCACAGTGGCTGTGGCGGGTGGCGGGGAAGCGGGAGGGGTGCTGGCTCCCAAGGGCTGGCGGTCGTCGGCTGACGTCGAGTGCCGGCCGAGGACCAACCCGATGGGAAGCATGACGGCGGTCGTGACGACCACCGCCGCGATGATCACCAGGACCAGTCGTCGGGTTGCCCACTCCATGATGTCGGCCAACGCGCACTCCCCCTCCCCGTCGGCAGGGCCATCATCCCAATACCGGCCCGCCCGTACCTGGAGAACATCTCAGGTGTTTGCGGAAGGTTCGTCATGGACCACGGCGGCGCTGTCCACCAGCTGGACCACCGCCGGAGGGCGTGGGCTACCGGTCCCGCCGGTCTCGAGTGGTCCGGCGGACGCCGAGCTGCCGGTCGCGAGGAAGAAGTTGACCAGCACCGCGGCGATGCCGACGAGGAATGCCAGCCCGCAGCCGGCGAGCACCCCGCTCTTGCCCACGGACGAGGCCCGGTCGAGCCCCATCCGGTCGCCGAGCGCCCAGGCGATGCCGCCCAGGAGAATCGAGGCGACCGCCGCGATGGCCGCGTAAGCCGCGAGGCCGTTGACCAGGTCTTTCAGGGCGTTGAGGCCGGGCGCCTTCGTCGGGTCCGGTGTGACTTCAACCGCCGCGAGCAACACTGTCGCCCGCGCGGATGCGACATCGGCGATCATCATGGGTCCTTCCTGCGGGCACTGCGCCCCAACGGACCGCAGGTCTGGCGAATCATACGACGGGCGTCCGCAGCGTTTCCGGAGTGCTCCCCCGAGTTGTGTCGTTGGTCGTTGCGCCCGTCTTGGTTGATTCCTCGGCCGCGAGCCTGACTAGCCGTTCGACCACGGCGACCCCGAGATAGAGGTAAGACCGCCGGGTGCTGGCGCGTAGCCGGGGAATGCGCACCGGCGCGCGCCGGCTCGGGTCGAGCCGGCTCTCATAGGGGATCCGGACCAGGGCGTCGACGTGTCTGGTCAGCCGGCCGGCGGCCGCTCTGGTGCGCGGCGACCAGCGGCCCCGCCGTGGCGAGACCACGGCGGCGATCACCGGCGGCCTCCGCCCCTGCGCGTCGACGGGGAGCAGGGGCGCCGCGGGGTCGCGCAGCGCCGCCGCGGTCCGGTCGAGGTCCGCCGGCGCGGCGAGGCTCACGACGACGACCAGGTCGCTTGCCCGCAGCGCCGTCGGGGACAGCGGAGCGTCGATGGGCGCATCCACCAGTACCAGCGGGTAGGCGCGGGTTAGGTGGCTGAGAGCGGTTCGCAGCATCCCGGGGGTGACGGTGTCGTCCGCGGGGACCATCGCGCCGGAACCGCCGCCGGTCCCCTCGCCGCGGCTGAGCGGCACGACATCGAGTTCCGGGGTGCCGGGCCGGGCCGGGCCCCCGATCAGCTCGCGGAGCGCGCCGGCCGCGCCGCCGCGGCGGCGGGCGATGTCCGCCACGGTGACGTCGCCGGGCGCCCCCACCCGGGGGCACAACGGGTCGCCGCGTGGCTCGTCCGGGTCCTCGTCCGCCCAGGTCCGTGGGCGCAGGTCGACGGCGAGAACGGACTCGCCCCGCGCCCCGGTGAGCACCAGGCCGAGGATGCCGACCAGCGTGGTGGTACCGGAGTAGGGGAACGCGGAGGTGACCCCGATCCGCCACGACCCGGGCAGGTCGGCCGCGGCCCGGTCGGCGAGCGACTCGCGCAGCGGGATCTCGTCCCACGGAGCCAGGTCGTCATCGTCGTGGTCCGCGTCCCAGCTCCAGTCCTCGTCGGCGGGCACGGCGGGTGGCGGTCCCGCCGAGGGCCGGCGGGCGGCGGCCGACCCGGCGATGACAGCGGGCAACCTGGTGCCCGCTGGACCGGCCGTCCGCGCCTCGGCCCGGCCGGCGCTCGCCCACGCCTCTTTCGGAACCGTCGTCGCCTCGCTCGCCGTCGGAGCCGCGGACGGCCGCGGCCTGGCCGTCGGCGGCCGGGCCGCCGGTCGACCACCGGCAACCGGCGACGGTGGTGGTACTGGTGGTATCGGCGGCGAGAACGAGGTCGCTTCGGCGCCCGGCGGCATCGAGGGCGGTGGTGGTGCGACCGTGGGCCGCTGCCTGGGCGGCACCGCCCGGTCGCCTGGATCTGGTTGCGCCGGTTCCGGACCGCGTGGCGCGGCCGCGAATGGAGTCGCCGGCAGCCAGCCCGTCCGCGCCGGAGACGGCTGCCTGGGGGGGCCATCCTCGGCTGGCTCGGGCCGCGGCGGCCGGCTCGCCCCGCCGCCCGCCGGGGTGACCGTGGGCGGAGGCGCGGTCGGCGGTGCGACCGGCTGGGTCGTCACGTCCGCGAGGGCGGGCTCCGGTCGCCTCGCCGGCTCTCGCCGGGCCTCGCTCGCAGGCGGGGGATCCGTCGGGCGGCCATCGAGGTGGAACGCCTCGTCGCCGTGCGGGGCGGTCGTGGACGGGGGAGCACCCGCGCGCCCGCGCCGGTGGCGGCGCCTGCCGGACCGCGACGAGGGTGACGTGCCCGGGTCGTCGGCGTCCCCGTGACGTAGATCACCGCTGTCCTCGCCGGACGGTGGGGTGGTCGCGGAGAACTGTGCGCCGATGAGGGATACCGGTCGCGCGTCGCCTTCCTCGCCGTACGGTGTCGGTGGCACATTGCTCACGTGCCGTCGCCCTCCTGGCTGGTTCAGGCTCGTTGGCCCCGGTTGAGATTACTTACCGTTACTTAGTTCGGATTACCGTCCAATCGAGGTAACCCGAGACGCTGAAGTATGACAAGCTCCGACAGAGCCTAACCATGGTTACCTAGGGTGGTGTACCGTCCGTAGCCGGTATCCGAGCCCGGGCCTGTCCGGGCATTCGGTGCGCGGATTCGTCACGGTCGGCGACCAGGCCGGCGGCCCTCCTCTCTGATGCCGCGGCCGAAGGAGGCGCGATCGTGCTCGTCATGGCACCCGCCGCCCGAGGCGCTGACGAAACCGGCAACTGGGATGCCGGCGTCTTCGGCCGCCTGCCGGCGTGCGTGGCTTCGCCACCGTCGCGCTCGCTTTGGCCTGTGACACCTGAATGGTCGTTGGGCGCGCGAGGCTTCGCCTTCGTCGCGTGTCCTGTGGCCTGACCCGTTCGAAAGGGGCAGCCGCTATGCAGGAGGGCGTGCCGACGGCGCGCGACCCGGCGGGCACGGGCGCCGTCCCGCCCCGGCACCCGCAACGCGTTGACGACGACGACGTGCTGACGGTGGACGAGCTGGTTGTCTGGCTGCGGCTTTCGGAGAGCACGGTGCTGCGGCTGCTGTCCGAACGGGCCATCCCCGCCCGAAAGGTGGGACACCAGTGGCGGATCCGCCGCGGACGGGTTCGGGACTGGTTGGACGGGCGGGAGTGAGCGTACGGACGCCCGGGGAGGGGCCTCGTCCGGAGGGCGAGGCCGAATCCGGCGCGGCGGTGCGACGGGCGCGGGATGTGCGGGATGTGCGGGATGTGATGCGCGCCGGCCGCGGCCCGGCGCCGGCCCCGGCCCCCTCTCGGGCCGGTACTGCCCCGGCGGCCCAGCCCGCCGCGGCCGTTGCCCGTTCGCCGCGCGCCACCGTCGGGACGGCGGCGTCATCCGGGCTTGGGGCCATCCTGGCCGCCGCCGTGGTGGTGGTACTGGCCGCGGTCTCGGTTGCCGGCTGTTCCGCGCTGCGCGACCGGACGGATCGGGCCGTCTCGTCGGCGACACCGCCGGGCACGACCGGGCCACCGCCCGGCGCGAGCCAGGCACCCGGGCCACCGCTGGCGACCGCCTCGGCGGGCGAGCCCGGCACGGGCACGCCGCCCGACCTGGCCGACCCGGCCGCCGTCGCCACCTACTGCTTCGCCCGCTGGCAGTCGTTCGACGCGCGCTCCGACGCGGACCTGGCCGCCGGGGTCGAGCGCGCCCAGGCCGACGGCTGCTTCACCTCCGACTTCCTCGCCCAACTGACCAGCGCCGGCGCCGGCTCGGGCGGGGCCGGTGGCACGGGTTCTCCCGCTGTGGACGGCCAGGCCTGGGAGGAACAGCGGGCGCATGGTGCCCGCTCGACGGTCACCGTGCTCGCGGCCACCCCACTCGCCGACACCGCCGCGACCGGCCGGGTGGTCTACCTGCTGAACGCGCGCAGTGTCTTCGTGACCGACAACTCGGCACCCGTCGAAACCGTCTCCACTCCGACGGTGACGCTGCTGCGCGACACCGCCGGCCGGTGGCGGATCGCGGGCGCCGACCTGTCCGACAACGCGGGCGACGCGCCCGGGCGCTGACAGACTGGGAAATGTGCGATCATGATGGGTGATCGCGCGTCGCGGGGTGGCGCCCGGACGTCGAGCGGGCGCCGGGAGGCGGCCACCAGGCACCGGGCGGTCGGCACACCGCCAACCAGGTACTCCGCGAAGGGCGAAGGGTAGGCGGGGATGGCTCGGGGACCGCGCGGCCCGCGCGCGTGGCTGCTCTGGCTCGGCGTCGGCGGCATGGTCTCGATCGGCGGGATCATGCTGTTCATCTGCCTTGTCGTCCTGCTCATAACCGGTCCCTTTTTCAGCGACCAGGACAATGGCCCCCGAACGATTACCAACTCCAAGGGGATACCGGAGGAGTACCTCGGGCTGATTATCTCGGCGGCGAACGACGCCGGGTGCGCCGAGGTCACCCCGGCGCTGCTGGCGGCGCAGCTCTTCCAGGAGTCCGGCTTCAATCCGAGCGCGACGTCGCCGGTGGGCGCGATGGGCATCGCCCAGTTCATGCCGGGCACCTGGGCGACGCACGGCGGCGGCGGAGACGTGTGGAACCCGGCGGACGCGATTCCCGCCGCGGCCCGCTACGACTGTGCCGTCGCGGCGTCGGTGGCCCGGATCCCGGGGCCCGGGCAGGAGAAGATGCTCGCGGCCTACAACGCCGGGCCCGGCGCGGTGCTCGCCTTCTCCGGCATCCCGCCGTTCCCGGAGACGCGCAACTACGTGCGGACGATCCTGGCGAAGGCACGCGAGTACGGTGACGCGCTCGTGCCTGGCGCCGCGGTGCCGGCGGGCGCCGTGGCACCGGTACTCGATTTCATGAGGTCCCAGGTGGGCAAGCCCTACGTGTGGGGAGCGGAGGGGCCGGGCGCCTGGGACTGCTCGTCGCTGGTGCGAGCCGCCTACCGGACGGTCGGCATCGAGCTGCCGCGGGTGACCACCGATCAGCTCGCCGCCGGACCGGTCGTCTCCGGCGTGGACCTGCAGCCGGGTGACCTGCTGTTCATCCCCGGCTCGGACGGCACGGTGGCCGCGCCCGGGCACGTTGGGATGTACGTCGGCAACGGCCAGATGATCGCGGCCAAGGGTGCCCGCTGGGGCGTGGTCGTCTCGGACATCTCCAGCTGGACGGACGTCGTCGCGGTCACCCGCCCCTTGGCTGCCGGGGCCTGATCGCGCGCTCGCCGCTAGACGGCGACGTCGCTGACGAAGTTCGACATTCCGTCGCCGAGTTGCCCGAGCCAGCCGAAAGCGGTGTGGACGAAGCTGGCGGCGTCGCTGGGGGCCGTGGCTATGTAGAAGGCCACGAAGATCCAGAATCCCCATGGATACAGAAGCTTCTTCACGCCAGACCTCACTGTGATCCGGGCGCCGATCGGCGAGCGATCGTGCGGTGTCGAGGACTGGCGACGCGGCGGCCACCGTCTCGCCGGCGCGCTTACCGCATCACCAGATTCGATTTTCTACTCACGGAGAGTGTTTATCGCAAGCCGACCCGCCGCACTGGGAACACGGCAGACCACAGAATGTGTGTGTCCTGGCGACCTGTCTGTAATCCGGACAAGGGCTGACTAGGAACGGACAGGAAGCTGACAGTAGCGATCTGGAGTCGTTCCGCGTTCTACTGGCCTCGGCACCTCGAGCCGGTTGACGTCGACTCCCTGCTCGAGGTGCCTCTGTGACATTGGCTCAAACAGGAATGCTTTGGGCGAAGCGGAAGAGGTTGTCAGGGTCGTAGTGGGTCTTGACGGTGCGCAGGCGGGGGAGGTTCGCGCCGTAGTAGGCCTGTGCCCAGTCGGTGAGTTCGGGGTCGATGTAGTTCTGGTAGGCCTGACCGGAGACGTGGGGAGCGGCCGCGGCGACGGTGTCGCGCAGCCAGCGGCTGTTCGCGTCGAGCACTTCGGCCGAGGCGCCGGCCGGGTAGCCGCCGAAGTACTGGATGCTGGCGATCGCGTCCCGGTGGACGAAGGCCGTCTCCGCCGGGCCGACTCGCCCGATCGCGCCGCCCCAGGCGTCCAGGATGATCCCGCCGCTGGCGGTGGCCAGCGGGTCGTGTTGGCGTTCCTCGATCATCCGGACGAGCACCTCGTTCCCCGCGGCGGCGAGCGGGTCGCGCAGGATCGACGATGCCGCCCGCTGGCCGGGCCGGCGCGCACCGGCCCTGATCCCGGCGGTGCTGCCGCATTCGCCGCCGCTCGCCGAACAGCCGCCCTCGACGCGCATCGCGGCCAGGAAATCGTGTTCGGTGATCGATGTGCCCGTGGGCGCGGCCGAGCGCACCGCCGCCCGCAGATCGGCGAGCGGCCCGGCCAGTCCCGCCCGCGCGCCCGCGAACACCCCGCTGATCCGCATCGTCGGCGCGGATCCGCCGGGCGCCGAGCCCGCGACCAGCGTCGACCACAGTTCGTCCGGCATCGCGCCGAGCTTCCCGGTGACCCAGTCCTGCCACGCGGCGAGTACCTCCTGCGCCGCCCCCCACGGCCAGCGCAGCGAGAACAGGGTCAGCGAGCGGGCGGGGTGGGTGGCGAACCGGAACGCGGTGACGATTCCGAGGTTGCCGCCTCCGGCCCCGCGCAATGCCCAGAACAGGTCGGCGTCGTGGTCCTCGTCGACCCGCGCGGTCTCGCCGGAGGCGAGTACGACGTCGGCGCCCGTCATGTTGTCGCAGGTCAGGCCATACAGCCGGCTGAGTACCCCGACCCCGCCGCCAAGGGCGAGCCCGGAGATGCCGACCGTCGGGCATGATCCGCCGGGGATCGCCCGCCCGACGCCCGCCAGACCGGTATAGACCTTGATCAGCCGAGTGCCGGCGCCGACCGTCGCGATGCCGTGGTCGTCGACGCTCACCTGGTTCAGCCGGGTGACGTCGACGACCAGTCCCTCGCTCGTCGAGTAGCCGCCGTAGCTGTGCCCCCCGCAGCGGGCAGCCAGGCCCACCCCGGTAGCCCTAGCGAACCGGACCGCGCTGGCGACGTCGTCCTGGTTCGCCGCGTAGGCGATGCCCTGCGGGCGGACGGTGTCGAAGGCCGGGTCGAACAGGGCCCGCGCGGCGTCGTACTCGCCGTCGCCGGGTCGCACCAGCTCACCGGTCAGCTTCGCCGCCAGCGTGTCCCAGCTCTGCGCCGGATCGAGAGACGGCGACGGCCCTGGCGGGCTCGCCGTCGCGCTCGGGCTGGGCGTCGGCGTGGGCGAGCCGTCCGACGAGCAGCCGGCAAGCAGGCCTCCGCCGCCGACGGCCGCGCCCCCGAGCACCGTGAGCCCCGCGCGCAGCACGGCGCGCCTGTCCGGTACGGCCTCCATGTCCGGACCTTAACTGTGCATACCCCCAGGCCACAGGTCGTTCGCCCGGCTTGACGGCGCGCAATGGCTTGAGGCCCACGAGTGACAGGAGGTCGATCGCGCGTGACGAGCGGCGGGCCATGCGCGACGAATGTCCGACCCGTGGCCTGGCGGGTCTCCAGCTCATGCACGGTGGTCAGCCGACCGTGCCTGGCGGGCGGTGTGCCGGGTGCTACGTCGCGGGCGGGACCACGAGTGCCCGGACGATGTGGTCCGTCGAGTCGATCCGGACGAGGGTGGACTCGTAGTACAGCGAGGCATAGACCGCGCCGGACGGGTCGACGATGATCGAGCCCACGCTGCCCAGGTCGGCCTGGGTCGCCAGTGTTCCGTCCAGGCCGCCGGAACCGGACGAGCCCACGCCCGCGTACGTCGTGATGACGCCGTCCACACCAACTCTGCGGATCCTGCCGTTGGACTGGTCGGCGATGTAGAGCGAGCCGTCGCCGCCGAGGGCGAGGCCGCTCGGGTCGTAGAGCAGCGCCTTCGCCGCCGGGCCGCCGTCGCCCGTGTCGCCGCTCGTGCCGGCGATGCCGGCGACCGTGCTGATGACGCCCGCCGGGGTGATCTTTCGGACGGTCTCCAGGCTGTCGTCGGAGACGTAGATCGTTCCGTCGTCGGCGACGACGAGCCCGTTCGGCGAGGGCAACGTCGCCTTCGTCGCCGGTCCGCCGTCGCCCTCGCGGTTGCCGGCGCCGGAGCGGCTGGCCGCGCCGGCGACCGTCGAGATCAGACCATCCTTGGTGACCTTCCGAATCCGGTTTYCCTCGGCGAGGTAGACCGAGCCGTCCGGGCCGATCGCCAGCGCCGTGGGCCCGTAGAGCGCGGCCTTGGTCGCCAGGCCCGAGTCCACCGTGAAACCGTCCTCGTCGGCGCTGACGCCGGCGAACACGAACGCCTGGCCGCCGGGCGTGACCCGGTAGACCTGGCTGGCGCCGTAGTCGGCGATGTAGACGACGCCGTCCGGCGCGACCGCCACCGCCCGCGGATCCTGCAGGACGAGCGACAGCGCGGAGATCCCGCTGGCGGGAATCGGGGCGGGGCTGGGCGTGGGGGACGGGCTGCTCGTCTCCGTCGCGGGCGTACCCGACGGCCGCGGCGCCGCCGGGCCGACGCCAGCGATCTTGCGCAGGTTGCCGTCCGGGTCGAGCTGGTACACCGCCGCGGTGCCGTCGGACGCGCCGGAGGCGGCGACGAAGACAGAGCCGTTCTCGGCCAGGCCGATTGCCCCGAGGTAGCCGCCACCGGTCAGAACGCGCTGCTCGCCGGCGTATCCGGCCTTCGCGCCGCCGGGGCCGCCGCGGGTGGCCAGGACCAGGCCCACGACGAGCGCCGCGACGCAGACGACGCCCACCCCCATGGCGATGAATGCCGTCCGGCGGCGCGCGCTGGGGCGGGCGCGCCGACGACGACGAGTGGGCGCCAGCGAGGGGGAGGCCGGTTCTGGATGCGGCGGGAAGCCCGCCGGACCGCCGAAGCCGGGTGGCGGGGTGCCGTTCGCCGCGTAGGGCTGCCACCCGGCCGGCCCGGCCTGACCAGCGGGCAGTGGCTGGCCAGGCTGCGCCGGCGTCGTCGGGGTGGGCGGCGGCGTGCCCAGCGGGGTCGAGCCAGGCGGCGTGATGATGGTCGGCTGGGCCAGGTGGTGCGCGGGCGTCGTCCAGGCGCCGGAGGGGGTGAAGGGGGCCGGCAGCGTGTCGCCGAGGCGGTGGCCGGCGGCGGTGAGCACGTCGTCAGGCAGCCGGACCGGCACCCCGGTCGTGGTGAGCCACCCGGGGCCGAACACGGCGGTCGCGGCGGCGGCCAGATGCAGGGCCAGCTCGTGCGCGCTCGCCGGCCGCTCGGCCGGGTGCTTGGCCAGCGCGGCGAGCACCACCGCGGCCAGCGGCGCCGGGACCTCCGGCAGCGGCTGGGGCGGGACGGACAGGTGATGGTGCAGCAGCGCGGGCACCGTGAGCCCGCGCGGGAAGATCGGCCGGCCGGCGAGCAGCTCGTAGAGCACGATGCCGAGGGCGTAGATGTCGGTGCCCGGGCCGAGCCTGCTGCCCTCGATCTGCTCGGGGGCCATGTAGCGCGGAGTGCCGACCAGGCCGGTCGTCGTCACCGCGGTCGTCTCGACGATCTTGGCGATGCCGAAGTCCGTCACCTTCGGCACGCCGGACGCGTCGAAGAGCAGGTTGTCGGGCTTGATGTCCCGGTGCAGCACGCCGATCTGGTGCGCCGCCGCCAGCGCCGTCGCCGCCGCGAGGCCGACCGCGCAGCCCGCCCGCGGGTCGAGCCCGCCGGCGGCCATGCGCTGGCGCAGGCTGCCGCCGGTGAGCTGTTCCATGACGAGCAGGCAGAGTCCCGAGTGCTCCACGTAGTCGTAGACCCGGACGATGTGCGTGTGGTCCAGGCCGGCGAGCACCCGGGCCTCGGAGAGGAACCGGGTGCGCAGGTCGGACGACTCGTCCCCACCCGAGCCGAACACGCCGCCACCGGGCCCGGACGGGCCGCCGGCTGGCCCGCCGCCGCTGCCGGAGCCGGCGCCGGCAGCCTCGGGGTCGAGCAGCACCTTGATCGCGACGGCGCGCCCCATCAGCCGGTGGCGCGCGGCCAGCACCGCGCCGAAGCCGCCTCGGCCCAGCTCGGCCCCGATCTCGTAGCCGGGCAGCGCGGTGGCGATCAGGTCAGGCATGGGCGTCGGCATCGTCGGGGCTGCTCCCATGTCCAGGCGTCTGTGGTCGGGCGACGGGTGGCCGGGACCGCGGAGGCTCCTGGCAGTGGCGGGTCGACCGGCACCGGGGTTCGGGGCGACGGCGGGTCCGGCCGCGGCCATCGGGCGCGTGCGGGAGGGGATCTCCCCGCGCGCCCCGGGCCGCGGCTGGTCAGCTCTGTTGGGCGATGGTGGTGATGGTTCCGTTCGGGTCGATCCGGCGGATCACCTTGTTGCCGTTGTCGGCGACGTAGATGGCTCCGCCCGCGTCGACGACCACCGAGGTCGGGTCCGAGAGCTGGGCCGCGTTGGCCGGGCCGCCGTCCCCGGTGTAGCCCTCGGCGCCGGTGCCGGCGATCGTGGTGATGATCCCGTCCGAGGTGACCTTGCGGATCGTCTCGCTGCCGTAGGCGCAGATGTAGACGGTGCCGTCGTGGCCGAGGAACACGTCGGGGATCGACAGCGTGGCACTCGTGGCCGGGCCGCCGTCGCCGGTGCGCCCGGTCTTGCCGTTGCCGGCGAAGGTGGTCAGCATGCCGGCCTTGTCGATCTTCTGGACGGTGTCGCTGCCCAGGTTCGCGAAGTAGATCGTGCCGTCGTCGGCCAGGCTGATGCTGTTCGGGCCGTCGAGCTTGGCCTGGGTCGCCGTGGTCGGCGTTCCGGAGTAGCCCTTCTCGCCGGTGCCCGCGATCGTGGTGATGATCCCGTCCGGGGTGACCTTGCGGATCCGCTGGTTGTCGTAGTCGGCCAGGTAAAGGGTGCCGTCGGCCGTGACCGCGATGCCCTCGACGCCGTTGATCTGCGCCTGGGTGGCCGGGCCGCCGTCGCCGGAGTAGCCGGCCGTGCCGATGCCGACCACCGTCGTGATCTTGCCGCTCGGGTCGATCTTGCGGACGCGGTAGTTCTGCGTGTCCGGGATATAGAGGTTGCCGGCCTTGTCCCAGGCGACCCGGCCGGGACCGTACAGCTGCGCCGCCGTGGCCGGGCCGCCGTCACCCGAGAAGCCGTCCTGCGCGTTCCCGGCGATCGGGGTGACGACCCCATCCTTGGCGATCTTGTGCACGATGTGCGTGTCCAGGTTGGACACGTACAGCGAGCCGTCGTCGCCGATGCTCAGGTCATACGGGGCGAGGTTCGGGATCCGCAGCGCCTGGCCCGAGTAGCCGACGGCCGTCGCGGGCAGCCGGTGGGACCGGTCGAGGAACACCGCGGGCGACCCGTCGTCCTCGCCGCCCCCGCCGCTGGACGCCGCCAGCACGATCGCGGTCGTGAGGCCCGCGATGAGCACGAACAGCAGCGTCGCGACGATCCAGGTCGCTCGCGCCGAGAGGCCGAACAGCCCCTTCTTGTCGTTCTGGCGTGCCCGGTGCGCTGGCAGCGGTGGCTGGGGCCGCGGCTGCTGGGGAAGTGGCTGCGCCGGCCGCGGCGGCTGGAGCGGCTGACTCGTCGTCGGCCAGGGGGTGGCGGGCGGCGGGCGGTAGCCGGAGTTGGTCGGCGAGGTGACCCGGGGCGTCGGCCCCGGGGTGTTCGACGGGGGCGCGGGGGTCACCGGGCGCGGGGACGGGGTGGGTGGCCCCGCCCAGTTCCCGGAGCCGCCCGTCGGCTGCTGCTGGAACGGCCGCGCCGGAGGGGGCATCGGCTGGCCGAGCAGGGGCCGGCCGGGGACCGGCTGCCCGGGTCCTGGCGGGTAGGCCGGGCCGCCGGGCAGGTTGGGGCGTGGTCCGTACGGCTGCTGCCCCGGGGCGCCGTAGCCACCACCGGGACGTGGTCCCACGGGCGGCGTCGCCGGGATGCCGGGGCGAAGCGGCGGCCCGACGGGCGGCGCGGGGAAGGGCGGGTTCGGGGTCGAGGACGTGCCCTGCGCGGCCTCGCGGACCTCKTCGTCGACACGGATCTTGACGTCGGACCTGGTGAGCCAGTTCGGGCCGAAGGCCCGAACGCTGGCCCGTGCCAGCTCCAGGGCGAACTCGGTGGCGTCGCCGTAGCGGGCCGCCGGGTCCTTGGCGAGGGTGCGCATGATGACCGCGGAGACCGGCATCGCCACGTTGGTCAGCGGATCCGGTGCCACGTTCAGGTGGTGATGGGTGAGCGGCTGCACGCCCATCGGCTTCCCGAAAAGCGGTCGTTCGGCGAACATCTCGTAGAGCACGCCGGCCAACGCGTAGAGATCGGTTGAGGGGAACAGCCGGCTGCCGAGGATCTGCTCGGGTGCCATGTAACGGGGCGTGCCGAGGATCGCGCTCGCCGTCGTCTCGGCGCCGTCGAAGATCTTGGCGATGCCGAAGTCGGTCACCTTCAGCAGGCCGCCGCCGTCGAACATGATGTTGTCCGGCTTGATGTCCCGGTGCAGGACGCCAGCGGCATGGGCGTTGGCGAGCGCGGCAGCGCCCGCGATGCCGACCGCGCAGATGGTCTCCTGGCTGACCTTCCCGGCCTGGATGCGCTGCTTGAGCGTTCCGCCGGAGAGAAGCTCCATCACCAGCAGGCACGTGCCCTCGTGCTCGACGTAGTCATGCACGCGCACGATGTGTGGATGGTCGAGCTCGGCGAGCACGCGCGCCTCAGCGAGGAAGCGGGCACGCAGCTCGGGGTCGTCGGAGGTGTCGAGGAGGATCTTGATGGCGACCTTGCGGCCGATGAGCCGGTGCTGGCCGGCAAGCACGAGGCCGTACCCGCCCTTACCGAGGTCACCTTCGACCTGGTAGCCGGGAAGCGCCGCCTCCACCAGAGAACGATCGATTAGCAAGGTCTGGTCCCGTTCGCCGCCGGCCACTTCACGCGGACGTACAAATCACGAAGGCCGCGCCCGGGCCGCAAACACACCCTTCGTCGTGTACCCGGCGATACTACGGCCTGGTACCCCCGAGATCGCCCCTGGCGGGGGTCAGTTGGTGGGCGTCGGATGTCTGACACGGTGTGCACCCATCTTCTCACCGACACCGGCGGCGGCCCGTCGGCCGCCGATCGGCTCTGGGAGGTCCGGACTGGCCGCCTAGTTGCTTGAGGTCGGACGCGCCCGACAGGCATCAAGCCCCCACCTGGCCAATCGGTGGGAGAGGAGGCGTGGAGACTGGCGGTAGCAGATCTCAGCGAGCAGGTCTGGAACCGAAGGGTGGTCGCGCGATGCCGAGTTCACTGCCGAGCTCCGAGCCCTCTCACCTGGATGGCGAGCCGGTCGTCATCACGCAGACGCCGGAATGGGCGGCATTGCGGGCGCATCACGCCGAGCTGGCTGGTGCCGGCCTGCGCGCGCTGTTCGCCGCCGACCCGGGCAGGGCTGACACGTTGTCGGCGGAGGCCGACGGCCTGTATCTGGACTTCTCGAAGAACCTCCTGACCGCCGAGACGGTCCGGCTGCTGGTGGCGCTGGCCGAGCGGGCCGGGCTGCCCGCCCGGGTCGAGGCGATGTTCGCCGGCGAGAAGATCAACACGACCGAGCGTCGCGCCGTGCTGCACGCCGCGTTGCGTGCCCCCGAAGGCGAGACGATCGAGGTGGACGGCGTCGACGTCGTCCCCGGCGTGCACGCGGTGCTCGAGCGGATGTACGCCTTCGCCGACCGGATCCGTTCCGGGGCGTGGACGGGTGCCACCGGCCGGCACATCCGCAACGTCGTCAACATCGGCATCGGCGGCTCCGACCTCGGCCCGGCGATGGCCACCGAGGCGCTGCGGACGTTCGCCGACCGCTCCCTGACGAGCCGGTTCGTGTCCAACGTGGACGGCTCCGACATCTGGGAGGCGACGCACGACCTGGACCCGGCCGAGACGCTGTTCATCGTCTCGTCCAAGACCTTCACCACCCTGGAGACCATCGCCAACGCGCGGACGGCCCGGGCCTGGCTGGTCGCCGCCCTCGGCGAGGACGCCGTCCCCCACCACTTCGTCGCGGTGTCGACGAACGCCCAGAAGGTCGCCGAGTTCGGCATCGACACGGCGAACATGTTCGAGTTCTGGGACTGGGTGGGTGGCCGGTACTCGATGGACTCGGCGATCGGCCTTTCCCTGGCGGTCGCGATCGGGCCCGAGAACTTCCGCCAGCTGCTCGCCGGGTTCCACGCGATGGACGTACATTTCCGCACCACGCCGCCCGGTCGCAACCTTCCGGTCCTGATGGGGCTGATCGGCCTGTGGTACCGAGACTTCTTCGGCCTGCAGACGCACGCGGTGCTGCCGTACAGCCAGTACCTGAGCCGTTTCCCGGCGTACCTGCAGCAGTTGGACATGGAGAGCAACGGCAAGTCGGTCGACCGAGCCGGCCGGCCGGTCACCATGGACACCGGGCCGGTCGTCTGGGGGACCCCGGGCACGAACGGCCAGCATGCCTACTACCAGCTGCTGCACCAGGGGACGACGGTCATCCCCGCCGACTTCATCGGGTTCGTCGCACCGCCGCACACCCAGGTCGGCGGGACGGGAGCAGCTGACCAGCACCTGCTGCTGATGGCCAACTTCTTCGCCCAGACCGAGGCGCTGGCGTTCGGGAAGTCCGCCGCCGAGGTCGCCGCCGAGGGGGTGGCGCCCGAGCTCGTGCCCCACAAGGTCTTCACCGGTGACCGGCCGACGAACACCCTGCTCGCGGGGGAGCTGACCCCGTTCACCCTCGGACAGCTCATCGCGCTGTACGAGCACAAGGTCTTCACCCAGGGCGCGATCTGGGGGATCAACAGCTTCGACCAGTGGGGCGTCGAGCTGGGCAAGGTGCTCGCCGGCCGGATCATTCCGGAGCTCGCCGCCTCCGGTGAGCCGGAGCTCGCGCACGATGCCTCGACGAACACCCTGATCCGCCGCTTCCGCGCCGGCTTCCCAGTGTCCGTCGTGGCCGGCTGACGCGGGGCGCCAGGCACTTCCGGGTCCTTGGCCCTTGGCCGCGAGCCTTTGCGCTGAGGGCCCGGCGGCCGGCCTCATGTTACTCTCCGTAACCATCTCGCCGCGGGGGAGCCGGCGGCCATGGGATCGGGGGTGAGATGCAGGTCGACGCCGGGGCTTTGCGGATGACGGTGCACCGCGATGCGCGGGGCGGCGAGGACGTGCTCATCGAGCTCGTCGGCGAGCTGGACGGGCCTGGCCGGCGCTGCCTGCGCGACCAGGTCGGCGATCTGCTCGGCCGCGGCGGCTGCACGGTGACTGTCGACGTCGGTGGCCTGCGCCAGGTGGACATTCCGGCGCTCGCCGCGCTGTTGCGTGCGGATCTGCTACTGCGGCGCGTCCACGCCACGCTGGAGGTTCGCGCGCCGACGCCCGCGTTCCTGGAACTGGTCGCGGCGACCGGACTGACCGGCCGCCTCCGCGTCGTCCCGGCGCAGCCGGCCCTCTCCGCCGACTCGCGCCTCTCCGCCGACTCGCGCTAGTTCGGTCCGTGGGAGTCCGCGGACGTCCAAGGTCGGACGTCCAAGGGAAGAAGTGGGGTCAGTGGTAACCCGCCTCGGCCCCCCCGGACAGGACGCCGGCCTCGGCCGCGCGGACCGCCGAGTGGGTGAAGGCCAGCGTCGCGTCGGCGGGCACCAGATCGGCTGTCAGGAGGTCGACCGGCAGGAGGCGAAGGGTGCGGCGGTGCTCGGCCGCGACGGGCCGTTCGGTGCTGTCGGTCGCCGGCGCGGTTGGTGTGGTTGGTGTGGTTGGTCCGGATGGCGGGATCGGCGCGGCAGTTGTCGCCGCGAGTGCTCCGTCGTCGCCGGTGGCCGTCTCCTCGGTGCCGCCGGTGGGTACCAGGCGCAGGGCGGACCGCTCCGAGCCGGTCAGCCGTCGTTCGACAGCGTTCATCAGCAGCATGACGAGCATCAGCAGCAGCGGGAACCCAACCACGAGAACGGCCGACGGCGCGGTTACCTCCACCTGAACCCCCTGAAAGGCCTGGTACCAAAAGAACGCGTGGTCCTTGCCGCGGTGGGCGCGGACCGCGACGAGGTAGCCCATTTATCAGCTACCCACCGTTGCCACTTTGTCACTCTGCAGTACCACCCTCACCCATGACGAGTTAGCCTCTCCGCGCATACCGCGTGAGGTAGCCGTAAAACCGAGGTGGTCCCAAATGCCGGTGTCAAACCGGTATCGCCTGCTCCGCCCCGACCTGCCCAGCCGGCCGAGGAAGCGGCGGTCGGAGAAGGCGCCCGCCCCTGCACGTTCTCACCGCTCGGACGACTCGGCAGCCCGGCCGCCGCCGCTGCCCGGAACCTCCGAGCCCGCCCCACCCGCGCCGACCCGCCGACCTGACGAAGAATGCACCGGCTCGCCAGACCTGCCCCACATCGCCCGTTCGACCCCAGCCGCCTCCTCGGCCCCTACCCAGGGCGTGACGTGGTGCTGGTGAGCAGCGGGCACAAGCCAGCCACAGCCAGTGACGGCGCCTCAGCGCAGCGCCAACCCAGCCACCTCACTGATTCGGACCCGGATCGACCACCTCCATATGCCGGGACCCGGAACCACGAAGGGAGGGCGCTCGGCGCCCGACAGGCGGCGCCCGGGTGCGGGCGCGGAGCGTCCGGCACCGGGACCGCCGTACTCTGCCCTTACCATGTCTGCGTCGTTTGGCTCGTACGAAGGCCACGGTCCGTACGAGGACCGTTACGAGCGTGCGCATGGCTCGGACAGCTACCCGGCCGCCGAACCGCCGTCGCCATGGGTGGTCGACGCCGCCGCGCCGGCCGGCCAGCGCAGCACTCCCGCCCCCGGGCGCTCGGGGCCGGTGACCGACTGGCGGCTCGCGGTCGACGAGTTCGGCCGGCCGATTCCGCCGCCGCCGTCGGCGCCCCCGCCCCAGCCAGATCCGCACCCGTCGCCGAGGCCGTCGCCGTCCGAGTACCAGGAACCGGTCGTCGGCCCCCCAATCTCGCCGCCGCACCTGCCCGCGTATGGGTACGCGTCGCCGACAGCGGAGCCATACCTGGACGGGCCCTTTCCGACCGTCTCCCGGCCGGGCAGGTGGCAGCCCGAGGTCACCTCGCTCGACGCGGTGACCACCCACGTGGTGACGGTGGACGAGTCGATGGCCGTCCCGCCGGCCCCCTACGCGGCGCTGCCCTCGGTGTCGATGCCGGCCGGTGTGGTGCCGGCGTCCGTGCCGGTGCCGGCCGGAAACACCGGGGTGGGCCTAACCGCCCTGGACGAGGGCGCGATCGACTTCGACGCGCCCCTTCCGCCGTATCCGGAACCATCCCCGTCGCCGTACCCGCAGCCTCCGCCCGCGCCACCGGCGCCGTCGTACCCGTCGTACCCGTCGGCGGCGTCGCCGGCCGGGTGGGACGTGCTCGTGGACGACGTCGTGCCGGGCCAGGGCGTGCGCCCGCCCGCGCCCGCGGCGCCCGCTGACCGGTTCGTGACGGTCGACCCGGTCGACCCGGTCGACCCGGTCGTCGTCCAGGGTCCAGCCGCGCCGGTCAACCCGGTCGCGCCGGTCGGCCCGGCGGTCATGGACGCCGTCCCGGTCCAGCGACCGCTGTCGCCCTTCGGGCCCGAGACCGTGCCGCCGACGCCGCCGGCCGCGAGTCCCCCGTTGGCCGGGACGGCGCCGTCTACCGCGCCGTCGACCGCGGCGTTGCCGGCCCTGCTGGCGGAGCTGGCCGCGACCGCCGCCGCGGCGGCCGAGGCGATGAACACGGCTGAGGGCGACGTCCAGAGCGCGTCCTCGGGGACCGTGACCGGTCCCGTCGCCCTGCGCCAGTCCGTCCCCGGAGTTCCCGGGGCCCGTGACGGGTTGTCGAGTGGCCTGGAGGCCGAACACACCGACACCCGCCGAGTGCCCGCCCCGCCCGTCGACGGGGGAGGCTGGGCCAGCCAGGAGGATCTCAGCGCCCGGTATGCGGTGGTGCGCGAGCAGGTCGACTACGCCCTGGCCGAGATCGCCCTGGCGCGGGCGGCGTTTCGGCGGGCCAGCGAGGACGACGGCCCCGGCTGGCCCTTCCGTGACAGCGAGCTGGACGTGCTGCGCCGCCCCGCCGTCGCCCGCGCGCTGGCCCGCGAGCTGGCCGGCATCGAGCGCCTGCGTGTTTGGGCTCAGGAGCTCTACTGGCTCCAGGAGCAGCACCGAAACTTCTAGCCCGACCCTTCCGCGGGGTCCCCGCCGATTTGCTACCGGTGGTGGAGGCGCCGAACGTACGGATGGGCATCGAGTGCCGACCAGCAAATCGGTGGGGAAGGTTGGGTCCGCGCGGCGGCGGTCAGCCCGAGGCGCAGGTGATGTTCGAGAAACCCTTCGCCGCGCCGGTCACCTTGTTGTCACAGCCGACGATGTTCAGGGTCGCCTTGCCGTCGTGGATGTAGACGCCGAAGCCCTCGCCGTCCACCGTCAGCCGGTTGGCGCGGATGGTGTTCTCGCGGCCCCAGCCCTTTGCGACCACGTGGGTCTGGATGCCGTCCTCGATGGAACCGCCGTCCGCCGAGCCCGTGTTGTTCTCCACCAGCCAGCCGTTGCCCTTGACGTCGATCCACGAGTCGGCCGCGATCATCCCGGAGCCGCTGAGCCGGTTGCCGCTGACGACCCCGCCCTCGGTGCCCTCCTTGATGTCGATGTTCTCGGAGGTGGTGCCGGCGATGTCGTTCCCGATCACCGAGTTGCGGTTGCTGCGGTCGGGCTCGCAGTTCGTATACGTGCACCAGTTGCTGGTGGCGCTGCCGACGTAGATGCCCTCGCCGAACTTCTCCGAGCGGTTGCCGGTGTCCCGGACGACATTCCCGATCACCAGGTTGTCGGTGCTGGCGGTGCGCAGGTGGATGGCCTCGTCGCCGATCTTGCTGACGTGGAGCGACGCGATGATCGAGTGATGAACGGAATCGGCCACCACGCCCTTGCGCCCGCCGCTGAGGCTGAACCCGACCACCCGGACCCAGGACACCTTGTTCAGGTACAGGAGGTACTTGGCGTCGTCCTCGCCGTCGATGACGGCGTCCGGCGAGCCACACAGCCAGACCGGGCTCGCCTCGGTTCCCGAGACCGTGATGCTGAAGTCGCCGACGTAACGGCCGGCGGCCATCCGGATGATGGTGCCGGGGTGGGCCGACTCCAGTGCCGCCGTCAGCTCGTCCGCGTTGTGCACGGTGGTGCCGCCCCCACCTGGGCAGGTGACCTTCCCGCCGGCCGGAGCGCTCGGGGCGGCACCGCCCGCTCCCACCGGGCCGCCACTCGGGTGCCCCTTCCCGTCACCCGGGCCCTGCGACGCGCTCGGGTTCGGTGAGGCCGCTGGCACCGACGCGAGCTCGGTGGGCCGGTCGCCGCTGCCGCCGCAGGACGCGGCGGCCAGCGTGGCGGCGATGACCAACATCGCCACGCGGACGGCTCCGCCGCCGCGAACCCGAGCCGACGCGCGGTCTCGCGGCATCGACATGGCGTTCACCGATAGTCACCCCGTCTTGATCAGTCACGCCGATTCCGCCTGCCGGCAAGTGGTGTCATCGTCCGGATCGGCGAGGTGGCCGTCGGTGCCCCGGGGCCTGATCGCGGTCCGCCGGTGGCGTTGGCGTTGGCGTGCGAGGAACGAAGTAGTTCGTCGTCGACTCGTCCTCCAGGCCCAGGTCCACGGCGGCGGGCGCCTGCTCCGAGCGGGTGTCACCGCCGGCGCCGGACGATCCCCTGCGCTGCACACGCATCACCGTCAGCGTCGCCTCGGCGTCGACGGGGGGATAGGGCGACGGTCCGCGGACCGGGCGCTGTTCGACCGGGACGTCGTACTCGCGGGCTTGCCGTGACCGGGGCACGGTCCGCACGGGGTCGGATGCGCGACCGCCGACGGCGGGCCGGCCGCGCGGACCCATGATCAGGTCCTGCTGGCCCGGCGGCCGCATGGTCCCACCGGTCAACCGCTTGAGCAGCAGCTCCGACTCCGGGTAGGGATGCGCGGCCGGCCGCTTCCTCGCCCGCCGACGGCTCCACCAGCCGAAGATCGGCAGCAGCACGACTATTCCCCAGACGAGGAGCGCCGGGTGCTGCTCAATGAGCGTGTACCAGTGGTGGGGCTTCAGCGACACCCACCCTCCGGTGCTGTTGTCGTGCACCTCGCGGGTGTTGATGCCGAGCGCCTTGCGGATGTCGATCGCCCGCCATCCCCGGCCGGCGAGCGTGTTGTTCTGGATCTTTGTGTCCGTGGCCTGGCCACGGATCAGGATCGCGTAGTCCGTGGCACCGGTTACCCGGTTGCGGCTGAGGATGTTCGTCGTGGCGTCCTGGACGACGATGCCTCGCTGGCTGTCGGTCATCGTGTTGTTGACCATTGCGGTGCGCCGTGCGTCCGGGCCGACCTGGATCCCCGTCTCGCTGGCGTCGTTCACCTTGTTGTCCGTGATCTGGGTGCCGTTGGCGCCGCTCTTGACGATGATGCCGACCTGGCTTCCGGTGACCTTGTTGGCCCGGACGACGGCGTTCTCACCCCCGACGACCCGGATCCCGTACCGCCCGTTGCCACTGACGGTGTTGCTGTCGATCAGGGTGTCCTTGATCTGGTTGACCTGGACGCCGGTCGCGGTCGCCACCACCCCGAGGCCACGGCCGTCGACCGTGATGCCGTCACCGCTGTTGTCGGTGACCGTGCTGCGCATGACCCGCGATCCGGAAGCGCGGTCAATGGTCATGCCGTCGCCGTGGTTGCGTGCCGCCGTGACGCCCGAGATCAGTGTTCCGGTCGCGTCCCGGTGGACGCCGAGCCCAGAGCGTTCGTTGTCCTCGAGCCGGACACCGATCATCTGGATGCCCTCGCTGCCGGAGATGTAGGCACCGTAGATGTTGTTTCGGAATATGGAGTCCGCGGCGCCGCCGCTGCTGGGCTCGCCCTTGCTCCCGGTCCAGGCGATGCCGCCGGTGCGTCCCGTCCAGAAGCCCAGGTTGCTCGCGTCGACATTGCGGACGATGAGCTCACCGCCCATCGTCCGGATGTAGGACCGACCGTCGACCGTGGTGGTGT
This sequence comes from Pseudofrankia sp. EUN1h, assembly GCF_001854645.1. Classification (NCBI taxonomy): domain Bacteria; kingdom Bacillati; phylum Actinomycetota; class Actinomycetes; order Frankiales; family Frankiaceae; genus Pseudofrankia; species Pseudofrankia sp. EUN1h. The sequence continues at coordinate 50,719 of NZ_MBLN01000036.1, forward strand.
CCGGCCGGAGGTTCTGCACGTCCCAACCGACGATGGGCAGCTTGTGGTCCGGCGACGCGCCGACGAACTCCAGCGCGCCGCGCCAGGCGGCGACGGTCGCGAAACCGGTTGGCCCGCTGGCCAGCCGGAGTTCGGTGGCCTGTGAGTTGATCACCAGGCGCGCCTGCGGCCCGACGAGCACGTTCGCCGTGAACAGCACCGCTCCATCGACCTCGCGCCGGCCGCCGCCGGCGTCGATCACATCGGCGGCCGTGTAGGGCTCCGACCGCGCCGGGAGCAGCACGGTCGGCAGGCTGCCCGCCGTCTCGACCAGGACCGGCTGGGTGAGCACACCGAAACGTTCGAACATCGTCCGTAGCCGGATGTCCTCGGCATCCACGAGCGTGGCTTGTTTCTTCGCGTCGGCCGACGAGATGGGAGGGAGAGGCTGTACGGAGGAGGCCTGCGCGGGCAGAGCGGCCAGGACGATGGCGGTGACCGCGGCGCCGGCGAGCAGACTCGCGATCAGCACCCGCGGGCGATGGGCCGGTTGGCTTCGCCGGGGCACGGTCATCAGGCACCCACCGTGGCCGTACCGGGCGCGACGGTCCTGGTGGAGGCGTCCGTCTGCCCCTCACCACCGATCATGTCGGCGCGTCTGGTCAGCCAGCCCTGCTTGTTCATGGACACGAAGGCCCACGCCTTGATCGGTAGCGCGACGACGATGATCATCAACACGGTAAGTGGGAGGATGAATATGTCCCGCGGGTTCTCCCTGAGATGCGAGAAACCGCGGATCATTCGGCCGAGGAGGAGCCAGCAGATCGCGATGATKGGTGCGTTCGCCTCGGGCCGGAACATCCACAGCACGAAGTAGGTCATCGCGACACCCATGGTCACCGGTGTCAGCACGATTTGGAGCACCCCGACCTGGGTGATGAGTGGCTGGCGCCACAACCAGCCCTTGTAGATCGCGGTGAGATAGGTGCGATAGGAATTACGACTCCATCGGACCCGCTGTTTGATGAACGCCCGAAGGCTGTCCGGGAACATCGACATGGCCCGGGCTGTCTCCTGGTGCACCGTCTTGTATCCGGAGGCCAGCACCAGCCACGTGAGCCGACCGTCGTCGCCGGCGATGCAACGGCGCCCGAGGAAGAACTCGTGCTCGAGGTTGTACAGGACGGGCTGGACGGCCGCGCGGCGGTAAGCCGCGGTCCGCCCCGACAGGCAGGCCACCGCGCCTACCCGGCCCTGGGCCGGGACGTAGTCGAGGTATCGGATGTCCACGAGCCAGTTGGCGACCCGCCGCCACACGCTGCTGCGTGGCTCATAGACGTTCTGCCGGGTACCGACCCCCCCGACCTCTGGATCGACGAACGGCATCTGCACGGCCGCCAGCAGGCCGGGCTCCCACGCCGTGTCCGAGTCGCACAGCACGATGACCTCGGACGTCGCCGCTGAGATCCCGACGCCGAGCGCGGAGCGCTTGCCCTCATGCACGAAGGGGATCACTCGGACCTTCGGGTCCGCGCGGCGGTCGAGCAACTCGATCAGCGCCGTGTCCTCGACGTCGGGGACGATGATGATCTCGGTCGGGTTCTGGGCGAGCCAGGTCTTCAGGCAGCGCTCGAGGACCTCTGGGTCCTCGCGGAAGGACGGAACGACGACAGATGTCGTCGTCCTGAAGTTGTTCCGTACAGGTCGGTAACGCATGGAGAACAGTCGTCGTGTGAGCCAGACCACCCACGAGATGACGCCGGCGATGCCGATCGGTACGAGACTTCGGTGGCTGGTTATGAAATCAACCGCCGTACTGAGCCATTGCATTGTCGCGGGACCCCCCAGATGCGACCCGTGGTCGGGCAGCTACGCGCCTTAGCGGCCCTGAATTCCGTCCCCGGCAAGTCAATGATCGATTTCTCCGGTGGACGCCAGTAGGCTAGCAGTGGTCCTGTCGGCACCGATGGTCGCCGCGCTCGCGCTGATCGTCAGATGGCGGATCTTCATATCCCTGGCGACTGCTCTGATCACGGAACGTTATATCTTTCCGTCCGTTGTGAATCTGTGGTCCCACAGTGGTCTCTGCGATTAAATCCCCGCAAGCCCCCGTATCCGCAATCGTCGCCTGGGCTGGCCGGTGTCTAGCTGGCCGGCGGCATTTGGCAACATGCCGTCCGGGCCGCATGGCTAGTTGGACCGGATGCTGAGCGTCATCACGTGACTGCTCATGGCGGCCGGTCGCCTTACGTATATGGGGGGAGTGCGAGCGTGCTTTCTGACACCGCGGTTTCGCGAGGAGATGGTCCGGCGGCCTCTGGTCCGCTGGTGAGGAAGATCAGCGTGGTGGGTACCGGCTACCTGGGTGCCACGCACGCGGTGTGCATGAGTGAGCTCGGCTTCACGGTCGTCGGCCTGGACGTCGACGAGGCCAAGGTGGCGAGCCTCGCTTCGGGTGTCGTGCCGTTCTTCGAGCCCGGGCTCGAGGAGCTGCTTCGCAAGAATCTCGAGTCAGGTCGGCTTACCTTCAGCTCGTCCTTCGAGGACGTCGCCGACGCGGACGMGCACTTCCTGTGCGTGGGTACCCCGCAGCGCGCGGGCTCGTCGGCGGCCGACATGCGCTACCTCGACAGCGCGATGGACGGTCTGCTGGCGGCCGGACTCCGGCCGGGAGCGCTGGTGATCGGCAAGTCGACCGTGCCCGCGGGGACGGCCGCCCGGCTCGCCGCCCGGCTGGCGGCCGAGGCGCCCCAGGCGGGCCTCGGCTGGAATCCGGAGTTCCTCCGCGAGGGCTTCGCGATCGAGGACACCCTGCGCCCCGATCGTCTCGTCTTCGGTGTGCCGACGGATGACGGCGGCCGGGCGGAGGCCGTCCTGCGCGAGATCTATGCCCGGCCGCTCGACGCCGGCACTCCCCTGATCGTCGCGGATTTCGCCACCGCCGAGCTGGTGAAGGTCGCGGCGAACTCCTTCCTCGCCATGAAGATCTCGTTCATCAACGCGATGGCCGAGGTCTGCGAGGCGACCGACGGCGATGTGACGGTCCTGGCGAAGGCGCTTTCCTACGACACCCGGATCGGCGGCCGATTCCTCGGGTCCGGTGTGGGCTTCGGCGGGGGCTGCCTGCCCAAGGACATTCGTGCCTTCCAAGCGCGGGCGCAGGAGCTGAACATCGGGCGCTCGGTCGCGTTCCTCGGCGAGGTCGACGCGATCAACCTCCGACGGCGGGCACGCGTCGTGGAACTGGCGACCGAGGTGATCGGTGGCGAGGTGACCGGGAAGCGGGTGGCTGTCTTCGGCGCCGCCTTCAAGCCGAACAGCGACGACATCCGGGACTCGCCGGCGCTCGACGTCGCCAAGGCGCTGTATGACGCGGGCGCGGTGGTCACCGTCTGCGACCCGGCGGCGATCCCGAACGCCCGACGCCGTCACCCTGAACTGCGGTACGAGCTGAACGCGCTCGATGCGGCGCTGGACGCCGATGTGGTGCTGCACCTGACCGAGTGGGCGGAGTTCCGCGAGATCGACCCCGCTGTGCTCGCGTCCGTCGCTCGTAATCCGGTCGTCATCGACGGGCGTAACACCCTCGACCCGGTGCGTTGGCGGCAGGCCGGCTGGACCTTTCACGCACTTGGTCGGCCGACCTTGTGAGGATCGGCGAACAGGAAACACGGTTGAACGGGGGAATGAGCCGGCGGGCGTTGATGCGCTCGTCGGCCGCCTGCGCGCTGGGGCTGGCGGCGGCCGGCCTCAGCGGTGGGCTTGCCGCCTGCGATTCGGGCACAGGGCAGGTCGATCCGGCGAGCGAGACGTTGCCGCCGGACACGTTGACGCCGGCCGCGGCCACGACCGCGCCGGCGGGTGCTCGCCGCACCCTCGCCAACCCGGGTGTCGCCAGGCAGTTCTTCGGCGAGAAGCTGGTCCCGACGACCCGGTCCAGCTTCGGACTCGACCTGGCCGAGGTGCTGCCGTCCGACGACAAGCGGTTCCCTTCTTTTCTGCGGGTGTCGATCCCGGTCGACGTCACGAACCCCGAGGAGACGCGGGCCTACCAGGACGGGGCCACCTACGGCGGCGTCCAGATGTTCGTCGACCACACCTTGCGCTCGCCGTACGAGCTCTACCTGCGTTATTACGTGAGATTTCCGCGGAACTTCGACTTCGGGAAGGGTGGCCGTCTGCCGGGTTTCTTCGGGACGATCGTGAAGAACCGGGTACGAACGGAGACGATGCGCAGCGGCTTTGCCACGCGTTTCGCGTGGAGAGATGGTGACTCCGGCCTCGTATATGCGAACACGGCCCGCTCCGATCATCCGACCAACACCGTGGGCAAGGACACCTGGCACTGGCCACGAGGGCGGTGGGTCTGCGTCGAGCAGGGTCTGAAGTTGAATTTCGAGGGTTTCGCCGACGGGCTGATGCTCATCTGGATCGACGGCCAGCTCGTGTTCAAGGACCAGAAGTTCAACCCCAGGATCTCCAACGACCTGAGGGTCGGCGGTTTCCTGGTGACGGCCACCTTCGGCGACGGCGGCGCGACCTTCAAACCGGCCTCGCCACAGACGATCGACCTGGCCGGCTTCGCCTATGACGTGAAGCGGCTCAACCCCCTCCCGAAGCCCGAGGACGGTTAGCCACCGCCCACGCTCGCGAACCAGGCGACGCCAAGAGCCCCAGCCACGCATGACCACGAAGTCGTCCTCCCGCAAAAGGCCAGTCCGGTTCGCAACGTTGAAACGTTCCGTAACTGAGCTGGCCCGGAGGCGCACCTCCGCGGAGGCCCGGCCACGAGCGAAGCGAAGTGGTTGGGCCGCAGCGGAGGTCGCCGGAGGGCACGTGAGCGGAGGAGGACACCGCGCGGAGGTCCCTCGGGAGCGAAGCGAGTGAGGGGCCGGAGCGCGGTGCCCGGACGGAGCGAACCAGCTACTCAGTGCGGTGGGGTCAGCATGACGACGGTGGCGGGGCCCTCGAGGCTGTCGAAGGCGCGGCCCGCCAGCGCGGCGGCGGTGATGTTGCCCTTGCGGTGGTAGCGCTCGAGCGCGTCCGCCAGGCTCACGGCCGCGTCGTCCTTGCGGTCGGCGCGGTGCAGCACCTCGGCGCGGGCGAGCAGCGCGGTGGCCTGGCAGTCGAAGTCGTCGGTCTTGCCGGCGAGGTCCACGGCGGTGTCGGCGAACCGCAGCGCCTCCGCGTCGCGGCCGCGGATGGCCAGCAGCCGCGCGTGGACGCCGCACCAGCCGGCCTGGGCGGGCAGCTGGTCGGTGGCGGCCGCGTCCCGGCAGCGGGTCACGTACTTGCCGGCCTCGTCGAGCCGGCCAAGCGCCAGCATGGTCTCGGCTAGCGCCGCGGCCCTGGTCGCGAGGTAGGCCCGCTCACCCATCTGGGACAGGCGCCGGCAGCTGCGGCGCAGCTCCCGTTCGGCGGTGGTGAGGTCGTCGGCGAGCAGCGCCACTCTGGCCACGACGAACCCGCTGTGCAACGGGTCGAAGCGTGGGCCGCGCAGATCCCAGACGATCTCCTCGGCGTCCTTGAGATGAGCCCTCGCGGCCTCCAGATCGCCGGCCATGGCGGTGAGCACCGCGAGCTGGGCGAGCAACGCCCGCCGCTGGCCGCGGTCGTCCCCCGCCTCCGCGAGCGCGGCCGTCGCGATCGCGATCGACTCTCCGACCGGCCGCGGCGTCCAGCTCAGCAGGCCGGTCAGCTCGCGGCGTAGCGACTGGGCCGCCCGCGGCACGCCCGAGTCCTCGGCGTGCCCGACCGCCATCTCCATCGCCTTCTCGGCCGCGGCGTACTGGCCGGCCGCGGTGTAGGCGGCGGCCTGGCTGCGGCAGGCCAGCGCCGCGCCGACCTCGTCGCCCTCGCGGACGAAGTCCGCCAGCGCCTCGCCGGCCTCCTCCAGAGTGGTGGCGACCAGCCCGTCCGGCTCGGTGGAGAACAGCACCCGGAGGTGGGCGAGCCGGGCGTGCGCCCGCAGCCCGTCCTCGCCGGCGCGCCGCGCCCGCTCGGTGACCTGGCGCAGGATCCGGTCGGCATCCGAGAGCCGGCCGAACGAGTACAGTGCCCAGCCCAGGTCGATCTCGGCCCGCAGGCGCAGCGGGTCCAGCTCAGGCAGCAGCACGATCGCCCGCTTGAGCAGCTGGGCGGCGCCCATCTCGTCGCCCTGGCGGACCCGGTCGGCCGCCTCGATCAGGCAGGTCGCGGCCTGCCGGCCGAGCTCGCCGATCGCCTCGTCCCGCTGGCCGAGCTCGACCCGGTAGCGGTAGGCCTGCTCCAGGTGGTAGCCGACCAGCTCGTCGTGCTCGCCCGGCCCGCCCAGCATCCTGGCCTGCAGCCAGCGGGCGAACCGCTCGTGCAGGTCGGCTCGCTGCCGCTTGGACGTCGCCTGGTAGGCGCAGTCGCGCAGCAGCACGTGCAGGAACCGGAACCTCTCGACGCCGGGCAGGTCCGAACGGTCCGGGTGGACCAGCTCCTTGCGGACCAGCGCCAGGCAGTGCGCCGCGACGTGGGGCCGCTCGTCGGGCTCGGACAGGTCGACGACGGCGTCCAGGTAGAACCGGTTGCCGACCACCGCCGCCCGCTCCAGCACCCGGCGCTCGGCGGCGTCGAGCCGGTCGAGCCGGGCGGCGAGCAGCGCCGAGATCGTCGGCGGGACCTTGACGTTGCGCAGGCTGCTGGTGGCCGTCCAGCGGCTGCCCTCCCGGCGCAGCAGGCCGTCGTCGACCAGTGCGGCGACCATCTGCTCGACGAACAGCGGGTTGCCCGCCGCCGACGAGGTGATCCGGTCGACCAGCTCCGGGGCGAGGTCGTCCGAACCCATCAGGCTGCGGATCAGCCGCTGGCAGCGCGCCTCGGTGAGTGGCTGCAGCAGCATCGACGTGGCGTTGAGCTTGCCGCCGCCCCACTGCCTGCGCTCCTCGAGCAGCTCGGGCCTGGTCAGGCTCAGCAGCAGGATCGGGGCGTCGCGCGACCAGTCGGTGATGTGCTCGACCAGGTCGAGCAGCGTCGGCTCGGCCCAGTGCACGTCGTCGAAGCAGAGGACCAGCGGGCGGCGTTCGGCGAGCGCCTGGAAGAACGTGCGGACCGCCCAGAAGCTCTCCTGGGTGCTCACCTCGGCGCCGCCGAGGCCGACCAGCGGGGCGAGCGCGGCGACCACCTCGGTCGCCCCGGCCACCCCCAGCTCGTCGAGCAGCTCGCGCAGCCGGCGCCGGCCCTCCGACGCCGGCGAGTCGGCCGACACCCCGGTGGCCTGCCGGACCATCTCCATCAACGGCCAGTAGGCGATGCCCTCGCCGTAGGAGAGGCAGCGCCCCCACAGCACGGTCGCCCGGTTCGAGACGCCGTCGCAGAACTCCTTCACCATCCGTGACTTTCCGATGCCGGCCGGGCCGAGCACCGTGAACAGATGACAGATGCGTTCCTCGACGACGGCCTCGAAGGCGTCCTGGATGCGTCGGCGCTCCCGGTTGCGGCCGATGACCGGCGCCGCGAGGCTCAGCGACGGCGTTCGGCTGCCGGGCCCGGCCGTCGGGTCGACCAGCGCGACCAGCCGGTGCGCCCGCAGCGGGTCGCGCTTGCCCTGGACGACGAGCGGGCCGACGGGGTCGACGGTGACGCTGGGCCGGATCAGCCGGTGGGTGTTGTCGCCGATCAGGATCTCGTCCGGGGCGGCCGCCTCCTCCAGCCGGGAGGCGACGTTGACCGGGTCGCCGGTGACGCCGCTGCCGGCGACGGTGACCTCGCCGGTGTTGATGCCGATCCTGATCCTCAGCCCGAGGCCCCAGTCACGGCGCAGGTCGGCGTTGAGCTCACGGATCCTGGCCCGGATGTCGAGCGCGGCCCGCACCGCCCGCAACGCGTCATCCTCGTGCAGCACCGGGATGCCGAAGACGGCGAACACGGCATCGCCGATGAACTTCTCGACGGTGCCACCGTGGGAGTAGATGACCTCGCGGACGTTCGTGAAGAACCGCCACATCATCTGCTGCAGCGGCTCGGAGTCGATGTTCTCGCCGATGTGGGTCGAGCCGGTGATGTCGACGAACATGATCGTCACCGTCTTGCGGGTCCCGCTGCGCGCGGTGGGCAGGGGGTTCCCGCAGCCGGAGCAGAACCGGGCGCGGTCCGGGTTCTCCTCCAAGCATGTCGGGCACGCCACCATGTGCCGGATGGTAGGCCGATCGGGTGGCCTGACGGCAGGGGATCTCGGCATCGGTCGCTCGCGTCGTGACTCGTCCCACACCGGTTCCTCCTGGGGGGTGCTCCACGGCCCGTCGCCGGGAGCTACCGGTCTGCCCGCTCGCGATCCCGAGGGCAACGGCCGCCAGGCAGGCGGAGAAAGATCATTTTCGCTCATCCGGGCAGGTCCCGGCGCAGCGCGACGAGCGCGGCGGCCGTCGCGGCGGCGGCCCAGCCGAGCGAGGCCCACAGAGACACCGCGTCCAGCTCCGAGGTCGGCCAGGCCAGCACGCCGAGCGGACTGCTGACTGGCCCGCGGAACCGGCTGGTGTCGCCGACCAGCTCGAGCAGGCCCACGCCGACCAGGCCAAGCAGCGCCGCGCTCGGGCCTCGGGTCAGTGACCCGACCGCCACGCCGACGACGGCGGCGGCGCAGACGGCGAGGACGACGACGGCGAAGGTGCCCGCGAGCTCACCCGGCCGGTCCAGACGCATGGTCCTGGCGTCGTGACGGGCGACGCCGACCGACACCCAGGCGGTGAACGTCAGCGTGGACAGGGCCGCGCCGAGCGCCACGACGGTCAACAGCTGCGCGCCGAGCACCCGATGACGGGCCGGTGTGACGAGCCAGGTGAGGGTGGCGGTGCGCCAGCGGAACTCGCTCGCCGCGATCTGGGCCCCGAGCGCCATCAGCAGGTAGCCGAGCAGCAGGCCCGACCGGGCGCGCAGGCCGTCCCAGGTACTGGCGGGCGAGGCCTGAGCACCCCAGAACACGAGCATCGGGATCTGGAGGAGCAGAAACAGCGCAATGGCGTTGCGTTGGCCGCGACTCGCGGTGATCTTGAAGAGTTCGGTGCGCACCAAGACGCCCAATCCGGCCGGCCGCTTGGTCCTGGCATGCGTCCGCGTAAGGGCGGACTTCCGAGCTGTCGCGGACTTTCGGGCTACAGCGGCGCCGCCGTGCGCTGGGCGCTGACTGTCGGTCGTGCCGCGACCAGGGGGAAGCATGGCGGTCATCGGCCAGCCACCTGGCGTCGCCCGGGGTAGGGCCCCGGTTCCTGGTTGTTCGCGTCGTCACTGGTCAGAGCGAAGAAGACACCCTCCAGGTCGGGCCCGGTGGTGCGCAGCTCGAGGAGGGGAATCTGGTGCTCGGCCGCCACCTGCCCGACCCGCTCGGCCCAGCCAGGCGGCAGCCGCAGCTCGTCCGGCCCCGCCCGTCGGACCGGGCCGCCCGAGCCCTCCGCCCCTCTCGACTCGTCGGCTGTGGCGTCGGCGTCGGCGTGAGCTTCGGCTTCGGCGGCGAGCAGGTCGGCGAGCAGGTCGGCGTGTCGGGTTCTGACGGTGACCGAGCCCTGGCCGATCTCGGGCATCGGGGCATCCAACGCGACCCGGCCGCGGTCGATGATGACGACGTGGTCGACGGTCTGGGCGACCTCGGCCAGCACATGGCTCGACAGCAGCGCCGTGCGGCCTTCGGCGGCCCAGGAGCGCAGGAAGTCGCGCAGCCAGCGGATGCCCTCCGGGTCGAGGCCGTTGGCCGGCTCGTCGAGCACCAGGAGCTCCGGGTCGCCGAGCAGCGCCCCCGCGAGCGCGAGCCGCTGGCGCATGCCCAACGAGAAGGAGCCGGTGGCGCGCTCGGCCGCGTCCTCGAGGCCGACGAGGCCGAGCACCTCCGTCACCCGACGCCTGCCGACCCGAAGAGGCATCGCGAGCGCGCGCAGGTGATCCACCGCGGCCCGGGCCGGGTAGGTGGCTGGCTCCAGCACGGCGCCGACCCGGCGCGCCGGGTCGGCGAGCTCCCGGTAGCGGAGGCCGTCGATCAGCGCGCGGCCGCTCGTCGGGGCGACCAGCCCGAGCAGGGCACGCAGGGTGGTGGTCTTGCCGGATCCGTTCGGCCCCAGGAAGCCGGTGACCGAGCCGCGCCGCACCGAGAAGCTGACGTCGGTCACCGCGTGCACTCGCCGGTACCGTTTCGTCAGGTTCTCGACAGAGACGATCAGGCTGACGGCGGGCCTCCCGCGACGCGACGACGGTGTTACCGGCCAAAGGGTGCGCGATGATCGCGAAGCCGCGCGCCCGGAGGCCATTGTCAAGTGTCCCAGGCCTAAGGGCACGCGATGGTGGCGAAACCGCGCGCCCGGAGGCCATTCTCAGGTGTTACTGGCCTAAGGGCACGTGATGGTGGCGAAGCCGTGCGCCCACAGGCCCGCTTCAGGGTTACGGTTCCCACGATAGCCAGCGGCACCGGGCAGGACGGTCAGGAGATGTCCGCCCACCGGAACTCGCCGTTGGGCTCGCGCAGGCAGGCGACAGGGCGGCCGGAGGGCCCCTGCTGGACCTGTCCCATGTCCGAGCTGTCGCACTCGGCGCCGGGTGTCGGCCCTTGCTGCTGTTGCTCGGGCGGGGCGTCCGACCAGCTGCCCAGGCCGTTCGAGCCGGTGGCCGGCGGGGCGCAGTAGAGCAGGAGGCCGTTGATCGCGATGGCGGGCGCGGTGTCCAGGCTCGGCGCGCAGGGCTCACCGACGAAGACGGGCGACGCGGACACGTTCGGCGCGGTGGGTGCCCCGCTTTCCCCGGAGGGGGTGGCACCGGCACCGTCGCTCGCCTGGCCGGAGCCGGTCGCCTCGCCGCCACCGGTCGCCTGGCCCGTACCGCCCGCGCCGCCGGAGCTCCCGGTGTCGCCACCGCTGGTCGCGCCGCCTGTGGTGGGCGCTGGCTGAGGGCTCGGTTCGGGAGTGGTGGGCGTCCCGCCCGGGTCCGCGGTGGTCGTCGTAGCGCCCTCGGGGGCGGACGAGCTGAGCGTCTCGTCCCTGTCCTGCCCGCATCCGGCCAGGGCGGTGGCGACCAGTAGCGGTAGTGCGCCCATCACGATCGCCTGGCGAACGAGACCAGGTCGCCGGCTCCACCGACGACTGAGACCAGGTCGCCGGCTCCGCCGGCGAACGTGCGTCCACCCGGCCACGGCCTACCTCCTCCCACCCGGCGGACCGCGGGCGTGCACCGGTCGCCGAGAGCAGCCGTCGATCACCTAATTACGAGGCGCTAACAAGCTATCGCGCTCCGTAGTGCTGCGCCGCCCTTCTGGCGGCTCTGTCAGTCGTGTCCGACGGGTACCCATCCCCCAGCTTAGATATGCCATTGATCGTTAGGTGGCTATCTGTCGTGGTTTGGGTGTGGGCGCCGGCCCGATCGGGTGGTCAGGGCGTCCGGTCGCCGCCGTGGAGTCGCATTTGCGTCCTGGTTACCGGCGAGTAGCATGGGGTATCACGTACTCGTCGGTAACCAGGCTCACCACGGCCCGGCGGGTCGCGGCGACGGCAGATTGGCTGACGGCGGCGAGATGAACCTCGCGGCCGGCGGCTCCACAAGACACCCGGCCAAAGGCCGCGCGACGACGGCGAAGCCTCGTCGCGGCCGGCGGCCTCAGCGGACATGGGGGCGGCCATGGGGCACTACCGGAGCAACCTGCGGGACATCGAGTTCAACCTCTTCGAGGTGCTGGGAGTCGACCGGACCCTTGGCACCGGCCCGTTCGCGGAGATGGACCGCGAGACCGCCCATGAGGTACTGGCCGAGCTGGAGCGGCTCGCGGCCGGCCCGCTGGGCGAGTCGTTCGCGGACGCGGACCGCAACCCGCCCCAGTTCGACCCGGCCACCGGCACCGTGCGGCTGCCCGAGTCGTTCAAGAAGTCCTTCGCCTCCCTGCAGGAGGGCGAGTGGTGGCGGCTGTTCGTCCCCGCGCACCTCGGTGGGCTGGGCGCGCCGCCCACGGTCGCCTGGGCAGCCTCCGAGCTGATCCTCGGCTCGAACCCGGCCGTGTTCATGTACATGGCCGGCCCGACGTTCGCCGGCATCCTCGACCGGCTCGGCACCGACTGGCAGAAGAAGCTCGCCGGCTGGGCGATCGAGCGGCAGTGGGGCGCCACGATGGTGCTCACCGAGCCGGACGCCGGCTCCGATGTCGGCGCGGRCAGGGCCAGGGCCGTCGCGCAGCCGGACGGGACCTGGCACATCGAAGGCGTCAAGCGGTTCATCACCAGCGGCGACTGGGACGTCCCCGAGAACATCTTCCACATGGTGCTGGCCCGGCCCGAGGGCCACGGCCCCGGCACCAAGGGCCTGTCGATGTTCATCGTCCCGAAGTTCATGCCCGACCCGAACACCGGTGCGCCCGGCGATCGCAACGGCGTGTACGTCACCAACGTCGAGCACAAGATGGGCCTGAAGGTCTCGGCGACCTGCGAGCTGAGCTTCGGCGAGCGGGCGCCGGCCGTCGGCTGGCTCGTGGGCGACGTCCACAACGGCATCGCCCAGATGTTCCAGGTGATCGAGCACGCCCGCATGATGGTCGGCACCAAGGCCATCGCCACCCTGTCCACCGGCTACCTCAACGCGCTCGAGTTCGCGCGTACCCGCGTGCAGGGCGCCGACCTCACCCAGGCCTCCGACAAGACCGCGCCGCGGGTGACGATCATCAACCATCCGGATGTCCGACGGATGCTGATGGCGCAGAAGGCCTACGCCGAAGGCATGCGCGCCCTGACCCTCTTCACCGCGTCCTTCCAGGACACGGTGGCCGCGGCCGAGGCCGAGGCGGGTGTTCCGGGCATCCACGACGCCCTGTCCGGCGCCGCCGGGCCGGACGCCGAGCGGGCCGCGCGGATGAACGACCTGCTGCTGCCGATCGTCAAGGGCGTCGGCTCCGAGCGGTCGTACGAGCTGCTGGCCAGCGCCCTGCAGGTCCTCGGCGGGTCCGGCTACCTACAGGACTACCCGATCGAGCAGTACATCCGGGATGCCAAGATCGACACCCTGTATGAGGGCACGACGTCCATCCAGGGGCAGGACCTGTTCTTCCGCAAGATCGTTCGAGACAAGGGCCAGGCGCTCACCGCGCTGCTCATCGACATCCAGACGTTCGCGAAGGGCGACGCGGGCAACGGTGCACTGGCCCGGGAGCGTGACCAGCTCGCCGCGGCGCTCGAGGACGTCCAGTCGATGGTCGGCGGGATGGTCGGGTTCCTGACGACGGCCGCCGACGACAAGCGCGAGGTCTACAAGGTCGGCCTGAACTCCACCCGGCTGCTGATGAGCCTCGGCGATCTGATCATCGGCTGGCTGCTGCTGCGCGGCGCGGAGGTAGCGCTGACGGCGCTCGCCGACTCCCCGGGACCCAGGGACGTGCGGTTCTACCAGGGCAAGGTTGCCGCGGCGAAGTGGTTCGCCGCCAATGTCCTGCCCGAGCTGCACGCTCGCCGCGTGATGCTCGAGTCCACCACCCTCGACCTGATGGATCTCCCCGAGGAGAGTTTCTAGCCGGCAAGCTCGTCGAACTGAGCCGCACGAAGCCCGCCTCCGTACGGCTCAGTTCCGACAGCGGAGCAACCCGGCCCCGCAAGGCTCTGGTTCTGGATCGGGTCTGGTCTTGATTTGGTGACGTTCCAGCGCAAGGTGACCGTGCGGCGCGGAGGCGCGCCTCCGCGGAGGCCTGCCTACGAGCGAAGCGACGTGGCCCCCGCAAGGTTCTGGATCGGGTCTGGTCTTGATTTGGTGACGTTCCAGCGCAAGGTGACCGTGCGGCGCGGAGGCGCGCCTCCGCGGAGGCCCGGCCACGAGCGAAGCGAAGTGGTTGGGCCGCAGCGGAGGTCGCCGTAGCGCCCGTGAGCGGAGGAGGACGGCGCGCGGAGGTCCCTTGGGAGCGAAGCGAGTAAGGGGCCGGAGCGCGCCGCCCGCACGGAGCGAACCAGAAACACTGTTTCCGACTAGGCCTTACCGGGGTACCTGATCCGGCATGGGAATCATGGCAAGCCTCGGGTTCTTCGGGTTCGGCGCGGTCTTGGCGTTCGCCGTCCGCGGCGACACACCAGGTATCGACCTCACGGCGGTCGGTGTCATCGTGATGCTGGTGAGCGTCATCGGCTTCGTGACGGCGCTCTACCGCGAGCGGTGGCGACGGCACGTCTTCGAGGAGTCCATCGAGCAGGGCACGCCTCCGCCGCTTCCGCCCGACGACGGCATCGTCCTCGTCGAGCCGACGGCCCCGCTCGTCGCTCCCGCGCGCGACATCGCCCCGGACATCCGTCACTGACTTTTCGCCGGATCGCGGTGCGCCTGGTCTCGCCGGCCGGCGCACTCCGGAATGAGAACGGTCCTGGGGGACCGGCAGCTCCGTGCGCCTGTCAGCAGGCGCGCGGCGGGGATGCGTGCGCTTTCTTCGCCCCTGGCCGACCTTTTTTCAGGATGTACGGAGAGGCGGGAACGCCTGGTCCAGCTCGTTGCGCATGTCGCGCTTGAGGATGTCGTCGGTCTCCGACGAGGGCTGGCCCTCGAGGAGGAAGCGGGCGACACGCAGGGTGAGATCGACCCGCTCGGCCAGGTTGAGCGCCCCGGTGAAGCGGCCGCCGGTGGTACCCGCGGACGAGGCAGAGGTGAGCACCTTGGCGACGAACTCGTCCGCGGCCAGCAGAGCCTCCACGCGCGTCATGCGGTTCACCCCTTTGTGTCCGGGAAGCCGGAGTCGTGCCGATAGCTGGGCGCGTGCGCCACGGTACCAGGCTGGCCCCGGCGGCCGTTGTTCGCCCCATCTGCGGCCTTTGCTGCTATCTACCACTCTTGGCCATCCTGGAGCCATCCGTTGCGCGACGGCGGGGTGGCGACGCCGGTAGTGATCTATGAGACTCGACGCCCCAGCGCCTCGCCCCAGCGCCTCGCCCCAGCTCCGGATCAGCTCCAGGCGAGCAGGAGCGCTGGGTCGGTGAGCATCGCGGCGATGTCGGCGAGCACGGCGGAGCCCAGCTCGCCGTCGACCAGACGGTGGTCGAAGGAAAGCGCCAGCTGCCCCACGGTGCGGACCGCGAGCTCGCCCTCATGGACCCACGGTGCCGGGCGAACCGCGCCCAGGGCCAGGATCGCGGCCTCGCCGGGGTTCAGCACCGGCGTGCCGGTGTCCACGCCGAACACGCCGATGTTGGTGATGGTGATCGTGCCACCGGTCAGGTCCGCCGGTCTGGCCTGACCGGCCCTGGTCCGCGCGGTCAGGTCGGCCAGCGCGTGGGCCAGCCCCGCCAGGTCGAGCCGGTCGGCGCCGGGAATGTTCGGCACCAGCAGCCCGCGCGGCGACGCCACCGCGATACCGAGGTTGACCGCCTCCGAGACGACGATCTCCGGGTCGCGCCGCTCGTGCTCGACCCAGCTTGTGTTGATCATGGGGTGCCGCCGGACCGCGACGAGGAGGGCGCGCGCGGCGAACAGCAACGGGGTGACCTTCACGTCGGCGAACTCCGGCAGCGCGGCGATCCGGTCGCGCGTGGCCATCGTCTCGGTCAGGTCGGCGGTCAGGAACTCGGTGACGTGCGGCGCGGTGAAAGCGCTGCTGACCATGGCGCGCGCGGTCGCCCGCCGCACGCCGGAGACCGGGACCCGCCAGGTCCTGCTGGCCGCGTCGAACGAGGCCTCGGCCGGTATCCGGCCGACCTGCCCGCCCCCCGCGCCGCCAGTGGCCGCTGCCTCCGGCCGGCCGGCCGGAGGCAGCGCCGACGGGACCGGCGGCTCCCAGGCGGCCGGCTCGGCCAGCCGTCCCGTGCTCTCCCGTCCGGTGCCCTCCGGCACGCCGGTCACCAGGCCTCGGGCCGCGGTCTCGACGTCGGCACGGCTGATCGAGCCGCCGGGACCGGTGCCGGAAAGCCGGCCGAGATCGACGCCCAGGTCACGGGCCAGCCTGCGCACCGGTGGCTTCGCCAACGCCCGATGGCCCCGCTCCACGGTCGCCGATGGGTCCGATGGGGCCGGTGGGGTGCCGGCCTGGGACGCCGGTACCGAGGGAGCCGCGGCCCGCTGCCCACGCCGACGCGCGCGGCCGAGACCAGCTGCTCCGATCGAGGCCCGTGGGCCGTAGCCGACGAGCATCGGCTCGCGCTCCCCGCCGCGGCGGGCCGGCACGTCGCGCACCTCCGACCCCGTCGCGGGCGGCCCCGTGGCCTCCGCCGGCGTCTCACCGGCCCGTTCACCGATGGATCCCACCGCCGGAGCGTGCGCCGGCGGGCCGCCACCGTCCGCGTCCGCCGGCTCGTCATCCTCGATGGTGACCAGCACCGTGCCGACCAGGATCGTCTCGCCCTCGGCGCCGTGCGTCGCGACCAGCCGGCCGGCGAACGGGCTCGGCAGCTCGACCAGCGCCTTCGCGGTCTCCACCTCGGCCAGCGGCTGGTTGACCGTCACCGTGTCACCCGCCGCCACCAGCCAGTGGACGATCTCGGCCTCCGCGAGCCCTTCGCCCAGGTCAGGAAGCCGGAACTCTCGTCGCGCCACCGTTCCCCCCTTCCTCCCCGCGGATTCCTTCCGCGTCGCGTCAGTAGTCGCGTCAGTAGTCGAAGGAGCGGTCGACGGCGTCGAGAATGCGATCGACGTCGGGGAGATAGCTGTCTTCCAGTCGTGACGGCGGGTAGGGAGTGTCGAAGCCGGTGACCCGCAGGACCGGCGCCTCCAGGGAGTAGAAGGCCTGTTCGGTCACCCGGGCCGCCACCTCGGCCGAGAGCGACACGTTCGACGGTGCCTCGTGCGCGACGACCAGCCGCCCGGTCCGGCGTACGGACGCGACCACCGGCTCCAGGTCGAGCGGTGACAGCGAACGCAGGTCGATGACCTCGACCGAGCGTCCGTCCTCCGCCTCCGCGACCAGCGCCGCGTCCAGGCAGGTGCGCACCATCGGCCCGTAGCCGACGAGGGTCACGTCCGTCCCGGGCCGCATCACCCGGCTCGTGAACAGTGGCGCGGGCTTGCCCGGGATCGTGCCGCTGCCGGCCCGGCCCGCGTCGCCGTTCAGGCTGGCGAGGTCGATGGGCTCGACCTCGTCCTTCTCCCAATAGCGCCGCTTCGGTTCCAGAAAGACGATCGGATCATCCGCCGCGACCGCCTGCTGAATCATGACGTGCGCATCGGCCGGATTCGAGCAGGTGACTACCTTCAGCCCGGCGGTGTGGCAGAAGTACGCCTCGGGCGACTCGCTGTGGTGCTCCACCGCCCCGATGCCGCCACCAACCGGGATCCTGATCGTCACCGGCATCCGCACCCGCCCCGCCGACCGGTAGTGCAACTTGGCGAGGTTGCTCACGATCTGGTCGAAGGCCGGGTAGACGAAGCCGTCGAACTGGATCTCGCAGACCGGGCGGAAGCCGCGCATCGCCATCCCGATCGCGGTGCCGATGATCGCCGACTCGGCGAGCGGCGTGTCGATTACCCGTTCCTCACCGAACTGGGCGCGAAGTCCGTCGGTGACCCGGAAGACCCCGCCGAGCTGGCCGACGTCCTCGCCCATGATGACGACCTTCGAGTCGGCCGCCATCGCCGCGCGCAGGCCGCTGTTGAGCGCGCCGGCCAGGGTCAGCGTGGGCACGTTGCCTCCGGTCCTGGGGTCTGTGGGGGCGGCGCGACGGGGCGCACGCCGGCCAGGCTCGCCTCCGGTGTCGACGATGGGCTCGGTGTCGACGAGGCCCGCGACGCCGCGCTCGAGAGCCCCGAGCTCCGTTGCCCCGAGCTCGCTGACCCCGGGGCCGGGTATGCCGGGCCCGGATCCGCCGGGTTCGCCGAGGCCGCGGACGGTGACGCCGAGGAGGACGCCGGGTGGGCGTCGACGACGCCGAGGAAATCGGCGAGGTCGGCGCGTTCGGCCGCCACATGCTCGCTTTCGACGACGGTGACGTGGTCGAACATCGACAGCGGCTCCGGGTCCGGCAGCGCGAGACAACGGCGGCGCAGGTCGGCGGCGACCTGGTCGGCCCGCGCGGCGATGGCGGCGGCGGCCGTGTCGTCCAGGGCGTTCTGGGCCGTCAGATATGCGCGCACTCTGGCCAGCGGGTCGCGCTCGGCCCACCGGGCGACCTCGTCGGCACCCCGGTACCGGGTCGGATCGTCGGCGGTGGTGTGCGCGCCCATCCGGTAGGTGACAGCCTCGATGAGCGTCGGGCCCTCGCCGGCGCGGGCGCGGGCCAGTGCCCACCTGGTCACCGCGAGCGTCGCGAGCACGTCGTTGCCGTCGACCCGTACCCCGGGGAAGCCGTGGCCGGCGGCGCGCTGACTGATCGGGACGCGCGACTGCCGGCTGGTCGGTTCGGAGATCGCGTACTGGTTGTTCTGGCAGAAGAAGACGACGGGTGCGCCGAAGACCGCCGCCCAGCCGAACGCCTCGCTCACGTCGCCCTGGCTGGAGGCGCCGTCGCCGAAATATGTGATCGTCGCGCAGTGGACGGCTTTGCCCTTGGTGGCCTCCGCGGAGTCGCGGCTGACGCCCATGGCGTACCCGGTCGCGTGCAGCGTCTGCGAGCCGACGACGATCGCGTAGAGCGCGAAGCCGTGCTCGTTCGGGTCCCAGCCGCCGTGCGTCGAGCCGCGGAAGAGTCCGAGGACCGCGACCGGGTCGACGCCCCGGCAGTAGGCGACACCGTGCTCGCGGTAGGACGGGAACGCCATGTCGTCCGGCGCGAGTGCCCGGGCGGAGCCGACCTGGGCCGCCTCCTGGCCCCGCAGCGGCGCCCACAGCCCGAGMTCGCCCTGGCGCTGCAGGGCGGTGGCCTCCTCGTCTATGCGGCGGATGATGACCATGTCGGCATACATGTCCAACAGGTCCGCCGAGGTCACATCCGCGACGTGCGCCTCGATGTCCCGCGCGCCGATCTCTGGCCCGGCCGCCGCCACCCTTTGCCCGCTCGGTGTGAGCAGCTGCATCAGCTCCGTCACGTTGGCCAACGATAGACCGCGTGCGCGCGCCGGCAAGCCAGCAATCTGTAATCAGAGCGATTCGAAAGGTGGTAACCACTGCGCCGGCTTGCCTCCTGCCGCTCCCGATGCGGCCTGGCACCGCGCTGGTCGGTCGCCCGATGGGCGCGGCGGCGCGGCTTCGGCGGGCCAGGGCGTGGCTTCGGCGGGCAAAGAGGGCATCAGCGGGTCGCCGGGGGATGCGCACCGGGCGGCTCGGTACGGTGACCGGCGTGAGCGCATCGTCGCAGGCCTCCTCGCCCACGTCCGCGTCCCCGCCGTCCGGTGCCCCCGGCACCGTCGTACCGGTGTCGCGGCCGTTGCTCGATGGCGGGTCACTCGGTCGGGTGGGCATCTGGAGCGGGCAGTTCGACTTCTCGCCGGCCGAGGTCGTCCGCGAGGCCGTGGCCGAGCTCGACGAGCTCGGCTACCCGACGATCTGGACCGGCGAGGTGAAGGGCCGCGAGGTGCTGGTGACGGCCGGGCTGATGCTCGCCGCCACCAGCCGGATCACCGTGGCTACCGGCATCGCGCAGATCCTCGCCCGCAACCCGCTGACCATGGCCGCCGGCCAGTTGGCCCTGGCCGAGGCGTACCCCGGCCGATTCCTGCTCGGCCTCGGCGTCTCACACGCCGAGCTGATGCAGATCCGCGGCGCGCCGTACAGCAAACCGCTCGGCCAGATGACGGCCTATCTCGACGAGATGGACCGGATGGCCGCCGAGCAGTACCGGGCGGTGCCGCCGGATGGCACGCCGATCCGGGTGTTGGCGGCGCTTGGGCCCAAGATGCTGGAGCTCGCCCGCGACCGCGCCGATGGGGCGCACACCTACTTCGTTCCGCCCGAACACACCGCCGCCGCCCGCAAGGCGCTTGGCTCKGGCAAGCTACTCATCCCCGAGCAGGCCTTCGTGCTGGACGCCGACACCGAGCG
This sequence comes from Pseudofrankia sp. EUN1h, assembly GCF_001854645.1. NCBI lineage: Bacteria > Bacillati > Actinomycetota > Actinomycetes > Frankiales > Frankiaceae > Pseudofrankia > Pseudofrankia sp. EUN1h. The sequence continues at coordinate 70,553 of NZ_MBLN01000036.1, forward strand.
GGCCCGGGAGCTCGCCCGCCGGCACACCGGCTCCTACCTGCGGCTGCCGAACTACACCAACAACCTGCGCCGCTACGGGTATGGCGACGACGACTTCGCGAACGCCGGCTCCGACCGGCTGGTCGACATGATCGTGCCGCATGGCGGCCCCGAGGTGCTCGCGCGCCGGGTCGCCGAGCATCTCGATGCCGGCGCCGACCAGGTCGCCGTGCAGGTGCTCGACTATGACCGCCGCGGCCTGCCACGCCGCCAGTGGCGCGAGCTCGCCCCCGCGCTGCTCGCGCTCTGACGAGCCACGTCAGGGGCGACCACGTCAGGGGCGACCACTTCGGGGCTGACCCGCGTCGGCGGAAGCCGACTTCGCTGACGACACGCTTCGGTACAGAACGAGAGATTTTACCCCAGGTCGGATGACCCGGCGTGACCGGGGCGCCCGCGCGAGCCGACAGTGTGGCCCCGGTCGCATGTGGCACGTTGGTGCTGCCTACCGTGTCCCTGGCGGGGGCCAGCACGGGGTGGGGTGAACGGTGATGCCGGCACGGCGGAGACCAGGCAGGCTGGACGGGCCAGGCGAGGGCTGGAGCGAGGGCGCGACGAGCCCAGCCGTGGTCGGTGGCCGGCCGGCGGCCGGCGGTCCGGCGGTCGGCGGGCGGGCGTCCGGGGGTCGGGCGTCCGGAGCGCCGGCCGCGCGGATCCCGACCGTCGAGGTACCGAAGGAGAAGCGCTCGATGGCCGTATCCGGGTACCGGTCCACCGGCCGCCGGCGCGGGGCGCCGCGCATCGCGCTGGTGCTTGCCGCGGCGAGCGCGACGCTGATGGGCTGCGGGCTCCTCGGCGGTGGCGACGACGGTTCGTCGAACGGCCCGGTCCAGGCCGGTGTGCTCAACCAGCCGGGCGCCCCCGCCACGACGGCGCCGGCCGCCCCGTCCGTGCCCCCGGGCGGGGCGCAGCGGGCGCCCACGGGCGAGCCGGTGACCCTCGAGTTCGCCGGCGACGTGCACTTCGCCGGCTCGTCGGCGGCCGGGCTCACCTCTCTCGGCCCGATCATCCAGACGCTGACGGCCGCCGACCTCACCGTGCTGAACCTGGAGACGGCGATCACCACCGGCGGCGAGCCGGCCTCGAAGGCGTTTACCTTCCGCGCGCCGCCACAGGCGTTCACGTCGCTGCGCGCCGCGGGCGTCGACGTCGTGAACGTGGCGAACAACCACGGCATGGACTACGGCCCGACCGGCCTTCAGGACACGCTGCGCGCAGCCCAGGCGGCGAAGTTCCCCGTGGTGGGGATCGGGCAGGACGACGTCGAGGCGTTCCAGCCCTACCGGACCGAGATCAAGGGCCAGCGGATCGCCGTGATCGGGGCGACCAGAGTGCTCGACGACGAGCTCGCCGCCGCCTGGACCGCGGGGCCGGGCAAGCCTGGGCTCGCCTCCGCCAAGGACCTTCCCAAGCTGCTGGCGGCGGTACGCGCGGCCCGCGCCGACTCGGACACCGTCGTGGTGTTCCTGCACTGGGGGGTGGAGATGCGCAGCTGCGCGGGTGAGGACCAGACCGGCATCGTGCCCGCCCTGGTGGACGCGGGCGCCGACATCGTCGTCGGCTCGCACGCGCACGTGCTCGAGGGCGGCGGCTGGCATCCGTCGGGTGCCTTCGTCGACTACGGGCTCGGCAACTTCGTCTTCTACGCGTCCGGCGTGAGCGCCACCACGCAGAGCGGCGTACTGCGGCTGACCGTCCAGGGCCGGGCGGTGACCCAGGCCGAGTGGGTGCCGGCCCGCATCGTCAACGGCCTGCCCCGGCTGGCCACCGGGTCCGACGCGCAGGCGATCCTCGCGGCCAAGGGCGGCCTGCAGGGCTGTGCCGGGCTGAACCCCAACCCACCGACCTGGGGTGCCATCCCCGTCACCCCGCAGGGCGGCGGTGCGGCGACCGGCGGTGCGGCTACCGGCGAGGCCGCGGCCGCGGCCACCCCGACCGGGTAGCCGGTCGGGAAGGGCTCGACCGCTTAGTCGGTGGAAAAGGAGCAGTCGGCGGGGGAGGTCCGGCAGTCGGCGCAGCGGCCGTAGATCTCCACGGTGTGCGCGACGTCGGTGAAGCCCTCGGCGGCGGCCACCTGCTCGGTCCAGCGCTCGATTTCGGGGCCCTCGACCTCGACGGCGTGCCCGCACTCGCGGCACACCAGGTGATGGTGGTGCGCCCCCGTCGCGCAGCGGCGGTAGACCGTCTCGCCGTCGTCCAGGCGCAGCACGTCGACCTCGCCGCGGTCGGCGAGCATCTGAAGGTGCCGGTAGACGGTCGTGAGGCCGACCGGCTGGCCGTCGGCGCGCAGCTGGGCGTGCAGCTCCTGCGCGCTGGTGAACGCGTTGGTCGCCGCGAGCGCCGCCGAGACGGCGTCGCCCTGGCGGGTGGACCGCGACGTCGTGCCGCGGCCGGGCAGGCCGCGTCCGGCCGGGACGGCTACGCGGCCGTCCGGCTCGTCGCTGGCGCGATCGCGGTTCGCGGTGGGCACGCCCTCCACTTTCTCATCTCCAGAGCTACGGGGGACCGGGCTGGACGGACCGCGGGGGCAGGCGGTCTCTCCTCGCTTCAACGATATTGACAATGGTTTTCATTTCGACCGCGCACCGTGGCGCGATGGTCGCGTGCGGTGTCGTGATCGCGTCAGTGGGAACCGTTGGGAGGTAAAGGGATCTTCATGTTGCGCACCGTGACGTGCGACGTGCTCGAGGTTGCCCAGGCGGGCCGGCTCTCCGGCGGGCGTTCGTCGCCGCGTCCGGGAGTCGCTCTGACCTGGTCAACGGTTGACGGCCGCGCGCCCTCCACCGGTGGTGGAGGCGGCAACTGGTGCACCCCTACCAAAGGTTGACCTAACTGGCGATATCGTCCGATCCGAAAGCTTCCTCCACCGAGGCGCGGACCCCGGCCCCAACGACGTGGCGCGTGGCCACGTCGAGGGGGTGGGTACGCCGGCCGACGAGGCGTGGTGTGGCGGGGCGACACCGTCGTGTGGCGTCCGGAGGTCAAGGAGGGCAACGGATGGATCGCCCCCGGACGGGGTCGCGGGCGGGCGTGCGCGCCGACGGGGAGCCGAGCCAGATCTGGGTCCGCTTCGCCATCGCCGGTGCCGCTCTCATCGCGGTCGCCGGGGTGCTGACCACCTGCACCGACAGGCGGTCGTCGGGCTCGACCGTCTCTCCCGACAGCGTGTACGCCGCCTCGACGGTAAGTGGTAGCGCCGTCACCCTCTGGTACGACGGGACGCACGACATCCGCCAGCGGACCGCTGACGACGTCGCGGAGATCCGCGCGCGCCTCGACGCGCAGGATGGCGCCGCGCTCCGGCCGGCCTGCACCAGGCTCGCCGACGACGTCACCGAGGGCAGGGCGCTCACGTCCGGTCCGGACACCCTGGCGCAGAACCTCTTCGACGGCGGCCTCGACGGCTACGGCAACGGCGTCACCGCCTGCGGGAACCTCTTCGACGGCACCAAGCTCGCCATCGACGTGCTCCAGGGGGAGATCAGGAAGGGGCTCACGACCGGCGACGAGCAGTGGGCGGCGCTCGCCGCCCGGCTCTCGCTGCCGATGGCCACCGCCGGGGCGGCGACCCCGGCCGAGCCGACGACGGGCGCCCCGCCGGACACGGCGGCGCCGGGCGTGCGCGCCACCACGCCCGCGGCCAGGCCGACGGCGGTCCGCACGACCCCGCGGGCGACCGCGACGAGTACCACGGCCCCGCCCGTCGCCACGACGCCGGCTCCGCCGCCCACGACCACGGCGAGCCCCACCACGTCGGCGCCGCCCACGGGCGCGACCAGCCCCGCGCCGAAGCCGACCTTGCCCACGGTTGGCGGCGTCAACAACTGACCCGTCAGACCCGTCAGACTCGTCAGGCCGGGCGGGACGCACCCGGCCTGAGAGCGTCCCTACGCGGCGAGCGATTACGGAAAGTGGCGACCTGGTGGGGCGAGGGTGAGAACCCTGGGTGAGGCGCGCCGCCGGGAACGTGCGGGTACGGGTATCCCGTCCCCCACTCCGCCGGGGTGGGGGCGCCTGGCGCGGACACCGGGCGTGAATAACCCGTGGACGAGACGCCTACCCTGGATGGCATGGAGTTCACTCAATCCGAGAAACTCGCCGGCGTCTGTTACGACGTCCGAGGCCCCATCCTCGACGAGGCGACCCGGATGGAGGCCGCTGGCGAGCGGATCCTGAAGCTGAACATCGGCAACCCGGCCCCGTTCGGCTTCTCGACCCCGCCCGAGGTTCTCGCGTCCGTGACCGCGAACCTCGCCAGCGCACAGGGTTACAGCGACTCCAAGGGACTGCCGGCGGCACGTGTCGCCATCGCCGAGTACCACCGCCGCAAGGGCCTCGTGGGCATCGGCCCGGACGACGTGTACCTGGGCAACGGCGTCTCCGAAATGATCATGATGTCGTTGCAGGCGCTGCTCAACAACGGCGACGAGGTGCTCCTGCCCGCCCCGGACTACCCGCTGTGGACGGCGGTGGTGAGCCTCTGCGGCGGCAAACCGGTGCACTACCTGTGCGACGAGTCCGCGGGCTGGATGCCCGACCCGGAGCACGTCGCCGCCATGATCACCCCGCGCACCCGGGCCATCGTGCTGATCAACCCGAACAACCCGACCRGCGCCGTCTACGACCGCGCGACGATCGAGTCGCTGGTGGAGCTGGCCCGCCAGCACAACCTGATGGTGTTCTCCGACGAGATCTACGACCGGGTCCTCTACGACGACGCCGAGCACGTCTCGACGGCCGCGCTCGCTCCCGACCTGGTCTGCGTGACGTTCAACGGCCTGTCCAAGGCCTACCTGCTCGCCGGGTTCCGCGCCGGCTGGATGGTCGTCTCCGGTCCTCGGGAGCACGCCTCCAGCTACATCGAGGGCCTGAACATCCTCGCGAACATGCGGCTGTGCGCGAACGTGCCCGGCCAGTACGCGGTCGTGGCGGCCCTGGCGAACGACGAGGGCGCCGGCGGCCTGGTACTGCCCGGCGGCCGGCTGCGCGAGCAGCGGGACACCGTGGTGAAGCTGCTGAACGACATCCCCGGGGTGTCCTGCGTGCCGCCGCGCGGCGCGCTCTACGCGTTCCCGCGGCTTGACCCCGAGGTGTACGCGATCCGCGACGACGAGCGGTTGGTTCTGGACCTGCTGCGGGCGGAGAACATCCTGCTGGTCCAGGGCAGCGGCTTCAACTGGCCGAAGCCCGACCACGTCCGCATCGTCACCCTGCCAAGCGTCGACGACCTCACGACCGCCATCGGCAGTATCGACCGCTTCCTGTCGACCTACCAGCAGATCTGAGCAGGGCTCTGAGCAGAGCACGAGGAGCTCGCGGCGTCGCTGTCCACATGACTGGGCGAGATTTCCACAGCCTTGAGCGTCCTGTGGACAAGACCTGTGGATAACTCGCCTTCAACTGTGGACGCCGGAGCTGGCGACCCGGATGCGTCCCTTCCCGGCGTGGTCGCCGTCGACTCCGCCGAAGTCAGACCATCAGGGTCGACGTCCGCCGATCCCGCCGCCGGCGTCGAGGCGGATCTCGCCGCCGGGGTCGAGCCGGATACGCGGTCGGGCACCCGGCGGGCCCGACCGCGCCGGCGGGCGGTGGACGCCGCCGTGGCGGTGGCGCTCGCCGGGGCCGTCGTCGCCGCGTTGGGCGTGCTGCACGTCCTGCTGGACCGTCCGCTCTGGTACGACGAGATCTGGCGGCCGCACTTCCTCGCCGAGCCGGCGTCGACCTTCTGGCCGGAGCTCGCGCACGCGAACACCCCGTCGGCGCTCGGCTGGGCCGCGCTCATCCGGTTCGTCGGTGACCTGTTCGGCTGGCACGCCTGGGTGCTGCGGGTACCCGAGCTGGTCGCGCTGGTTCTGCTCCCCGCGGCCGTCTACGTCTTCACCCGACGGTTCGCCGGCGTGGTCGCGGCCGGCCTCGCCGGGGCGTCGGTCGGACTGTCCGGGGTGATCGTCGACCTTGGTACCCAGCTCAAGCCATACTCGGTCGAGGCGCTTGCCTCGCTGGCCATCGTCGGGCTGTGGACGGCCGGAGACCCGCGGCCGACGGCACAGTCCCGCGCGGACGACCCGGCCAACGGGAACGGGATCGACGGGGACCGGCACGGGGGCGCTCCGGACGACCAGGGGTTCGCTCCCAGGCCAGGCCGGGCCTTCGCGGCGCGTGCCGCGGCGGGGCTGGTCTCACTGTTCTCGGTGCCGGCCGCGTTCCTGATCATCCCCCTGGCCGCCGTCGACGTGCTGGCGGCCGGCCGTGGGTGGCGACGCCGGCTGGCCGCCGCGCTGACGGCGGCGCCGGCGCTGGCGATCTGCGGGCTGCACACCGCGCTGTTCGTCGGCCACCAGTCCAGCCAACGGGCCAGCCAGTTCTGGGACACCCAGTTCCTCGCCGGCCGTGGCCCGCTCGAGGCGGTCCGGTTCGTCGCGGGCGAGGCGGTCCGGATCCTCGGCGGCGCGCCGGCCGGCGTCGACCGCTACGACCCGAACCTCGTGCACCCGGCGACCGACACCACCTTCGCCGCGGGCTGGCTCATCGCTCCCGCCGCCGGCGTGGCGTTCGTCGTCGGAGCCGTCACGCTCGCGCGCCGCCGAGGAACCCCTGGGCGCCATCTGATCGCCGCCGTGGTGGGCGCGCTGGTGCTGGCGCTGGCGGCCAGCGCCGGCCGTTACTGGCCCTTCGGCGCCAACCGCACGAACCTGTTCCTCGTCCCGTTGCTGGCCGTCGTCATCGCCACGGGAGCCGACCGCGTGGCCGGTCACGTCGCTCGCCCCGCCGGCCGCCGCCTCGCGGCCCGCGGCGGCCTCGGTGGGGCGGCGGCCCTGGCCGGGCGGGTGCTCCTGGCGGCCGCGCTGGCCGTGCTCGCCGTGACGCCGGTGGCGTCCGCGAGCGCGCTGGCGCCGCTGTGGCGGGAGCGCGCCGAGATCCGGCCGGTGGCGCTGATGGTCGACGCGACGACGCTGACCCGCCGGCTCTACCAGCCGGGTGACGTCGTCGTCGTCGGTGGCCGGCTGGCTCGCTCAGGCTGGCTGTACGCGATGGGCGTCAGCGACGACGGGGCCTACCTGCCCGCGCCCCAGATCCTCACGGCCGGGCATACGGGACCCGCGGATCCGGCGGCGGCCCCGGGCGCGCTGGGCGTGCCAGGCGCGCCGGTCCGCGTCGGCCCGCGCCTGCCTGAGGGTTCGACGGTCTTCCTCACCCAGGTCGGCGCCGGCGGGGCACGCGCGGCGTTGGCGGCGCGCCAGGGCCCGTCCCCGAGCCGCGTCCTGCTGTTCGTCCTCGTCTACGACCGTTCGGGCACGCGGGCGGAACTCGCCGATCTGCGCGGCGAGGGCTGGTGCCMGTCGAGCGCCTTCGACTTCCCGAACACGGGAACCCTGCACGTCCTGACGCGCTGCCCGTAGCGGCGAAGGCCCCCCGCGCCTCGCCGCACCGAGGGGGCATGCCCCAAAATCTGCAGCGATGCCCGTAGGCTCCCGGTCTTGTGAGCCCCGTCCTCGCCTCGTCCCGAGCCGGGAACTTCGTCCGGTCTTTGCTGATCATCGGGCTGATGGTGATCATTTTTCGGGAGCTCTACCTGCTGTGGTTCTTMCACACCCCGGCCTGGACGTCCCGGCCTCCGGAGATCAGGTACTGCGGCTCGTACTACGAGCAACGGGAGAATCCACCGGACGTCTCCACGGCCGAGATGAACAGGCTCGCGGGCGGCCGAGTGAAGCAGATCATGCGTTCACCGGTGCTGCGCCCCGTCGCCGCCTACCGTCCCGCGAAGGCCTGCCCRCGCTACGTCTTCGCCAAGGTCGACGACGACCGCTTCGTCGTCTACACCTTCCCCAGCAAGTAGCCGCCTGGCCGCTGAACGCGCAGGCCTGCTTCGGGACCGGGGTTGGGGCCGAAGGTTGTTGCTGGTTCGCTCCGTCCGGGCACGGCGCTCCGGCCCCGTACTCGCTTCGCTCCCACGGGACCTCCGCGCGCCGTCCTCCTCCGCTCACGGGCGCTCCGGCGACCTCGCTGCGGCCCGACCCCGTTCGCGTCGCTCCGGGGCCGGGCCTCCGCGAGGCGCGCCTCCGCGCCCGCACGGTCACCCGCCGCTGAACGTCACCAACCCGCAGCAGGCCCATCTGTAGGGCCACTTCGCTTCGCTCGTGGGTGTCTGGACTGGTGACGGCTAGAGCGCTGCCGTACCGGCCGGTCGGGAGCGAATTCCGCTCCACGAGCGCAGCGAAGTGGCCCCGGGCCCGGTTTTGTGGTCTCGCGCTGTCTGAGCGCAAGGTGACCGCGCTGGCGCGGAGGCGCGCCCCCGCGGAGGCCCGGCCCACGAGCGAAGCGATGTGGGTTGGGCAGCAGCGGAGGTCGCCGGAGGACCCGTGAGCGGAGGAGGACGGCGCGCGGAGGTCCCGTGGGAGCGAAGCGAGTACGGGGCCGGAGCGCGCCGCCCGCACGGAGCGAACCAATGTCACAGCGCGGTGTAGACGCGGGCGTGGATGGACGTGCGCTGCTGCAGCGCGGCTCGTACCGCGCGGTGCAGCCCGTCCTCGAGATAGAGGACCCCCTCCCACTCGACGACATGTGGGAACAGGTCGCCGTAGAAGGTCGAGTCCTCGTCGAGCAGCAGATCCAGCGCGAGAACTCGCTTCGTGGTCACCAGTTGGTCGAGCCGGACCTGGCGGGGCGGGATCTTCGCCCAGTCGCGCTGGCCGAGCCCGTGGTCGGGGTACGGGCGACTGTCCCCGACCAGCTTGAAGATCACCTGAACCTCCTCGCCGTGCCGTCAACCTTCACGCCACGGACCAACTGTCAACACCTCGCCACCCGGACGGCGCCGGGCCGCGTGGCCGCTTGCCAGCCCCCGGGCCGGCCGGCCAGTCCAGCCTAGAATCCTCCGTCCGCGCCCCGGGGCACTACCAGTGTCCGGCCCGTAGTTGCTCGGACATTGAGACACGCGGGCCTTGTTGGCGTCGGGTAGTTGTCAACGCGCCCCGCCGTCGCGGCGGCGATCCTCCCGAGACGCCAGTCACCCCCTGTGTCGCCGATTGGGCTGGTTGGGGCCTCGGCACTCCCGTCCGCACGCCGAGGAAAGGCCTTTGCTTGACGGGAGGAGCGGCGGCTACTTAAGTAAGCCTTACCTGATGACAGGAGGAACTCGATGCCAGCGGAGGAACCGGACGAGGCGACGGTCCGAGACGCGGTCCGCGCGCGCACCGTGCTGGCCGGCGCCCGGCACGCGCTGCTGACCCTGCTGGGACCGCGGGTGCGGGGCTGGACCGGCCTGATCGACGACGGCGGCGAGCCGGTTCTGCTGGTCGGCGCAGACAGCCCGCCCGCGCGTGCCGCCGCTGCCGCCTCGTCGCGCCGCTGCCGCCTCGACATCCCGGGTGCCACGGGCGAGCGGCTCGTGCTGGCCGGGCAGCTGCGGGCGGTGCCGGGCAGCGCCGAGCAGGTGGCCCGCCGGATCGCCGGGCCCGGCCTGACGGTCGAGGTGCCGCCGTGCGGCGACAACGAGCTCGCGGCGGTGGCGCTGTCGGTCGACGAGGTCCTGCTGTGCCTGCCCAGCGCGGCCGAGCCGGGAATGCGCCGGGGATGGCTGCACCGCGTCCACTGGGCGGCCGGGGGTGCCGTGAGCGGCGCGGAGAGCAAGGCGCTCGGCCAGGGCGCCGAGCCGCGGTGGCCATCGACGGCGAACGGTCAGCGGATCGATCTGGCCGCCTACGCGCTCGCCGAGCCGGACCTGATCGCCGCCTATGCGCCCGACCTCGTGGAGCATCTGAACACCGCGCACGCCGACCAGCTGCGCCGGATCGCCGCGCACGGCCAGCTGGTCGCCCGGCCGGTGGCCAGTCCGTCCCGGACGGCCGGCGCGCTCGGCGGCACGGCGGCGGTGACGGAAGGCCTCGGTTCGGCCGCGGGTGCGGGTGCGGCCGGCGCCGTCGGCCTGGGAGGTCTCGCCAACGGGGGCGGCGGAGGCGGCGAGGCCGGGCCGGCGTGGTCCAGGCGGCTCGCGGACCCCATGGACCTGGCCGCCGTCGCCGCGGTCGCGGTCGGCGATCTCGATCGCACCGGCCTGACGCTGTGGCAGGTCGGCCCGGAGGGCGCGGACGAGCTGCGGGTGACCTTCCGCCAGCCACTGACCGAGCCGCGCTCGCTGGGCCTGGAACTTCGCCGCCTGCTTTCCGCCGACTAGCGGGTCCGCCGACTAGCGGGGTCCGCCTACCGACGGGTTCTGGCCGTCCGGGCACCAGCCCGAGTACCCGGCGTCCGCGGGCTCGGTTTGACAGCCGTATCCGAAACGGTTTTCATTACGGGCATGCGCCCTTCAGAGGTCCGGACGCCTGTCCGTCGGTTCGCCGCGCCCCGGAAGCGCCGCCCCAGGGCCCTGGCGGCGGCTGGTGCGCTGCTCGCGCTCGCCACGTCGACGCTGCTCGCTGGCTGCGGCTCGGGGACCGGCGGGGACGGCACCGCCGGCGGCGACGCCCAGGGCGGGAAGCTGCGGGTCGTGGCCACGACCACCCAGGCCGGCGACTTCAGCCGGGCGATCGGTGGCGACCTCGTCAAGGTCACCCAGCTGGTCAAGCCGAACGTCGACCCGCACGACTACGAACCGTCGCCGGCCGACCTGGATGCCATCGCCACGGCCGACGTCCTGGTCACCAACGGCGTCGGCCTGGAGTCCTGGCTGGACGACGCGGTCTCGGCCGCCGGGTTCGAGGGCACCCGGGTGGTGATGGCCGACGGCGTCACCCTGCGCACCGGCACCAGTGACGAGGGCGGCGAGCACGACCCGCACATCTGGCACGACCCGCGCAACGCCAAGATCATGGTGACCGGCGTCGAGCGGGGCCTGGCGCGGGCCGACCCGACGCACACCGGGACCTACCAGGCGAATCTGGCCACCTATTCGGCGGCGCTCGACGGGCTCGACCGCCGCCAGGCCGCCGCGTTCGCGACGGTCCCACCCGACCGTCGGCTGCTGGTCACCAACCACGACGCGTTCGGCTACTACGCGGCCCGCTACGGAATCACCTACGTCGGCTCGATCATCCCGAGCTTCGACACCTCGGCCGAGCTTTCCGGCCGAGCCATCCAGGAGATCGTCGCGAAGATCCGGGCGACCGGGGTCAAGGCGGTGTTCTCGGAGTCATCTCTGCCACCGAAGACCGCCGAGACGATCGGGCATGAGGCCGGTGTCACGGTGGTCGCTGGCGAGGACTCGCTGTACGCCGACTCGCTCGGCCCCGCCGGGTCGGCCGGCGAGACCTACCTGAAGGCCGAGCAGCACAACACCGACGTGATCGTCGGAGCGCTGCGGTGAGGCGGCCGTCGCCACGACCGGTGGCCGCCGCGGCGGCCGCGCGCGGCTTCGCCCACCTCGCGCGGTCGGTCGCGACGCGGACCGACCGTGGCCTTCGGACCGACCGCCCACTGTCGGCCGGCTGCCCACCGCATACCGTGGCCGCCATGAGTTCCGACGCCCGGCCCGCCTCGGTAGCTCCGTCGGGCCCGTCGCTCGTGACGCCGCGGTTCGGGCTGGCCGCGCTCGCCGACCGCGGGGCGCGGCCGGCCGTCGCTGAGCCGGCCGTCGTGGCCGCGGCCGTGTCGGTCGTCGTGGCGGGGGCCGTCGCCGACGGCGACCGGTCGGCGCCGCGCCGGGCGCCGGCCGCGCGGACCGAGCCGGCGGGGGTGGCGCGGCCCGCCGACGCGGCCGTGCCGGCCGAACCGGCCGCCGCGGGAGCGCCGGACGCGCTGGTGCTCTCGGAAGCGACCGTCGCCTACGGCCGTACCCCGGCGCTGGAGCGGGTGACCGGCCGGGTGCCGGCCGGGCGCACGGTCGCGCTGATCGGCCCGAACGGTGCCGGCAAGTCGACGCTGATCAAGGCGGTGCTCGGCCTGGTCCCGGTGGTGTCCGGCTCGGTGACCGTGTTGGGCCAGGCGCCGGCCCGGGCTCGCCGCGAGGTCGGCTACGTCCCCCAGGCGGACACCCTCGACGCGGACTTCCCGGTCTCCGTCGCGCAGGTGGTGCTGATGGGCCGCTACCGGCGGATCGGCTGGGTGCGCCGGCCGGGCGCCGACGACCGGGCCGCCGCCGAGGAGGCGCTCGCGGCGGTCGGGCTCGAGCACCGTGCCCACGACCGGTTCGGAACGTTGTCGGGCGGGCAGCGCCAGCGGGTCCTGCTGGCCAGGGCGATCTCGGCGCGGCCGCGGTTGCTGCTACTCGACGAGCCGTTCAACGGCGTCGACGCGGTCTCCCAGGACGCGCTGCTCGCGGCGCTCGCCCGGCTGACCTCCGCGGGCACCGCGGTGGTGATCTCGACCCATGACCTGGCGCTCGCGCACCTGGCCTGCGACGACGTCTGCCTGCTCAACCGGCACCAGTTCGCGTTCGGCCCGCCGGCGGCGACCCTCACTCCCGAGCTGCTGCGCGCCACCTACGGCGGCGCCGCGGTGGAGCTGGGGGCCCACGGCGTCATCGTGGCCCGCCCATGACCTCGGCCCGCCGGGCCCGGCGGGGTGGCCCGCCTGGGCCGTCCCGCGGAGCCGCGCAGTGAGCCAGCTGTTGATCACGCCGTTCGAGCGGCCCTATCTCGTCCGGGCGCTGGTCGAGCTGCTGCTGCTCGGCGGCCTCGCGGCCGTCGTCGGGGTGTTCGTGCTCCTGCGCCGGCTCGCGTTCCTGACCGAAGCGCTCACCCACACCGTGTTCCCGGGTGTCGTGGTCGGCTTCCTGCTCGGCGGGCAGTCGGGGATCTTCCCGGGAGCCCTGGTGGTCGCCTGCGTGGCGGCGGGGCTGTTCACCCTGCTCGCGGCGACCCGCCGGGTCGGCGAGGACGCGGCGCTCGCGATCCTGCTCACCGGGTTCTTCGCGATCGGCGTCGTGCTGGTGTCCCGGCGCTCGTCGTACACGGCCGACCTGACGGCGTTCCTGTTCGGCCGAGTGCTGACCGTGCGCGTCGCCGACATCGTGACGACCGCCGTCGTCGCGGCGTTCGTGCTCGCGATCCTGGCGACGCTGCGCAAGGAGCTACTGCTCGTCGCGTTCGACCCGGAGTCGGCCAGGGCGGCCGGCTACCGGGTGGCCGCGCTCGACCTGGCGCTCAACCTGGCGATCGCGCTCGTCGTCGTCGCCGCGGTGCGCGCGGTGGGCACCGTCCTGGTGATCGCAATGATCGTGGTCCCGGCTGCGGCCGCACGGCTGCTCTCCGACCGCATCGTCGTGATCGTCGCCGTCGCCGTGGCCCTCGGGATGGCGAGTGGCTGGCTCGGTCTGCTGGTCAGCTACCGGATCTCGGTCGACCACGGCATCCGGCTCGCGACCGGCGCGACCGTCGTGCTGGTCCTCGTCGCCGCCTACCTGCTCGCGCTCGCGGCCGCCGCCGCCCGCGCCCGGCTGCGCCCGCGGCAGACGCGATGAGGCTGTGGGAGACCCTCGGTGACGGCTACACCCGCCGCGCGCTGGCCGAGGCCGTGCTGGTCGGCGTCCTCTGCGGGGCCGTCGGGGTGCATGTGGTGCTGCGGCGGCTGAGCTTCCTGACCACCGCGCTGACCCACGCGACGTTCCCCGGCGTCGTCGTCGCCGCGCTGCTGGGCGTGCACCTCGTCCTTGGCGCCGGGCTGTTCGGGCTGCTCGTCGTCGGCGTGGTCGCGGCCGTCTCGGGGGCGCGCGGTGGGGGCGGTGCCCTGCCCTCGGCCGCTCCGGCCGGCCGCGGCGGGCGTGACCTGTCCAGCGTGACGGGCGTCGTCCTGTCCGGCGGGTTCGCGCTCGGCGTCGCCCTGATGTCCGCCCAGGACGGCTTCACCAAGGATCTGACGGCCTTCCTGGTCGGCTCGATCCTGACCGTCGGCACGGCGGACCTCGCCATCACCGCCGTCGTGGCCGCCGTCGTCCTCACGGTGCTCGCCGCGCTGCGCAAGGAGCTGCTGCTCGGAGCCTTCGACCCGACGGCGCTCTGGGCCGCCGGCTACCCGGCCCGGCTACTCGACCTGGTGGTGCTGCTCGTGGTCGAGGTGACGGTCGTGACCACGGTGCCCGCCGTCGGCACGATCATGGCGATCGCGCTGGTCGTCGGCCCGGCGGCGACCGCGCGGCTGTGGTGCGCCCGCACCGGCCCGATGACCGCCCTGTCGATGGCCCTGGGAGTCGCCACGAGCGTCATCGGCCTCGCGGTGAGCGCCCAGTGGGACGTCGCCGCCGGTGGTGCCATCGTGCTCACCATCGCCGCCTTCTTCGCCCTCTCGCTGCTCGTCGCCCCCCGCGTCCATCTCGTCACGTCCCGCTCCCCGGCCGTGGAGCCCACCGCGGCCGGCTGAGGGTGATCCGGCGTGGCCTTCGCCGGCTCGGCGGGACAGCTGACGCCTGGCCGACTGCGTGGGCAATAGTGGCGAACGTTGGGGTTATGGCAGAGTCACCGTCGTGACGACTGGTCGGGCCCGCGCGCGCCGGTCGCCCGGCGTGACCGGTCCGCGGTGGCCTGATGCGCTGGCTGGGCACCCCCTGGCTGGGCACCCCACCGCCCCGGGCGTGCGGCTCGTCAGAGCGGTCGTCGCCGGCGGAGCCTCGACCAGTCTCGGGGTCGCCGCGCACGCCGCCGCCGGCGGTGCGCCGCCCGCGGGCGTGCTGGTCGTCGTCGCCGGCGCGTTGTTGATCCGGCTGGCGTACGGCGTGGCCGGGCGTCGCCGCGGTCTGCCGGCGGTGCTGGTCGCGCTGGCGGGCTCCCAGCTTGGGCTGCACGTCGCCTTCGTCCTGAGCGGCCACCGGGCCGCGAACCCGGAGCATCACCATGTGGTGGCCCCGGCGGAGCTGCTCGCCTACGGCGGTGGGCACTACCTGGCCAGCTCCTGGCTGATGATCCTGGCTCACCTGGTCGCGGTCGTCGTCACCGGCGCCCTGCTGCACCGGGCCGAGAAGGTGCTGTGGGCCGTGGCCACGCTGCGCGCCACCTCGGGCCACCTGACGGCGCGCGTCCTCGGCCCGCTGGCCGGCGCGGTGGCGCTGCTGCGGCGCCTGCTGGCCCGGGCGATCACGGCCCTGCCGGCGGCCATGAACGCCGGCGTGCCGGCTCGGTCGGCCTGGTCGGCCACGCCACCGGTCTCGCCGCGGGACGCGCCAGTCGGCCGGGCGGCGCGGCGGCGCGGACCGCCCGTGTCGCGGGGCGCCCTGACACCCGCCTGACTCCGAGGCTCGAGGCTCTGACGCCCAGGAGACGACGGCCGGGTACGGGGCGCGKCACGCCACAACGAGGCACATCCCATGACCGGGGCCGGTGCTCCGTCGCCACCGCGCGGCGGAGCAGGGCCGACCGGTGGGCGCCTCGCCGCCACCCGTGAGCCCCCTTGGGCGACCGGGCCCATGAGCGACCGTCCAGGGCGAGACCGCCATGACGGTCCCTGGGCAACGGGTGGCCCTCCCCTGCCAATCGCTCGTCCACCTGCGTGGAAGGACCACGATGTCCCGAACCATGTCCCGGGTCGTCCGGGCCGCCGGCGTGCTCGCCGCCGGAACCGTAGCCGTCGTCGCGACGGCGCTGCCCGCCTCGGCACACGTCTCCGTCGCCCCGACGAGCGCGCCCGCCGGCGGCTACACGACGCTGGCGTTCAAGGTGCCGACCGAGAGCGACACCGCGTCGACCACCAAGCTTGACGTCGCGTTCCCCACCGACACGCCGATAGCGTCGGTCAGCGTGCAGCCGAAGGCGGGCTGGACCTACGAGGTCCGCAGGGGCGCCCCGAGCAAACCGGTGGTCACCGACGACGGTGACAAGGTCAACGAGGTGGTCACCGAGATCATCTGGACCGCCGCGGACGGCTCCRCCGGGATCAGGCCAGGCGAGTTCGACACCTTCGTCGTCTCGGCCGGCCCGCTGCCCGAGGGCGTCTCGTCGATCACCTTCAAGACGCTGCAGACCTACTCGGACGGCGAGATCGTGCGCTGGATCGACACGAGCGCGGCCGGTCAGCCGGAGCCGGAGCACCCGGCACCCGCCCTGGCCCTGACCACCGCGTCCGAGGACACCGGCAACGGGGCCACGGCCGCCGCCACGCCTGCGGGAGTCTCGACGTTGACGGGGACGGCGTCCCTGTCGGATGGCACGGCTCGCGGGCTGGGGATCGCCGGGCTGGTCGTCGGCGTGCTCGGGCTCGCGGCGGCCGGCTTCGCCCTCGCCACCTCCCGGCGCCGCGCCGGCACGGGCGGCTGACGCGCGCACGCGCGGCCTGCCCGCCCGGTGGAACGGTCACCGGGCGGGCAGGCCCGCCGGGAGCGGTAACAGGAAGAGACTGAAGGTTATGAGCGGTACAACCGGCATGGCGGCGAATTCGCCGGGTTCTTCCCGGCAACCTCGGCCGGACGCCACGGCCGATGCGCCGACGGCTCCGACGGGAGGCTCCGGCCCGACGGCCCGTCGTCCTCAGCGCCGGGTCGCGGCGGCCGGGCATCGTCGCCGCCGGGCCGGGACGTTGCTGGTGCTGACCCTCGCGGCGGCGCTGGCCGTCGTCGGTGGCGCGGCCGCGCCGGCCTGGGCGCACGCCATCCTGGAACGGGCCACCCCGGCCGGCGGCACCGCCATCGCCACCGCGCCGACGAGCATCACGCTTGGCTTCAGCGAGCCCGTCAGAACCGACGCGAACTCGATCCGGGTCATCGACACCCACGGCACCCGGATCGACACCGGCGGCGCGCACGGCGGCGCGCACGGCTCCGACGTGACCGTGGCCCTCAAGCCGGGGCTGCCCAACGGGACGTACCTCGTCAGCTGGCGGGTCGTCTCCGCCGACAGCCATCCGATCGCGGGCGGCTACGCGTTCGGGATCGGTGAGGCCCCGGCGGCTGGCGCCGCGGCGGCGGCCAGCGCGACGCCGAAGGGGTCTGCGGTCACCGGGTTCACCTTCGGTCTCGCCCGGCTGGTCGCGTTCGCCGGGATGGCGCTGCTGCTCGGCGCCGTGTTCTTCCTGGCGGCGCTGTGGCCGGCCGGGCTGCGCCGGCCCGCGCCCCGGCGGCTGGTCGCCGCCGGCTGGGTGGCGGCCTTCGTCGGGTCCATCGCCTGTCTGCTCCTCCAGGGCGTCTACACCGGCGGACTCGGGCTTTCGGCACTGGCACGCTGGGATCCGCTCGGTGCCACCCTCGGGGACCGCTACGGCCGGCTCACCCTGATCCACCTGCTCGCCCTGCTGCTGGCGCTTCCGCTGCTGCGAGGCGTGCTGTCGGCCACCGCGGCCACCGCCGACGACGCAGCCGCCGCCCGGCCACCGGCCACCGGCGCCCAGCGGCCGTCGCCCTGGGTGATGGCCGAGCTCGGCGGCCTCGCCGTCGCGGTCGCCGCGACGACGGCGCTCGTCGGGCACGCGGGCGCGGGCTCGTGGTCCTGGCTCGCCGCCAGCAGCGTGACGGTGCACCTGCTCGCCATGTCGATCTGGCTGGGAGGTCTGGCCACGCTCGCCGCCGGGCTGATCGACCGGCGAGGCGCTGAGGCCGCGACGACGGGCGGACGAGGCGGATCCGCCGGCTGGGCCTCCACCATCGAGCGGGGAGACAGCGGCGAGGCCGATGAGGAGGCGGACCTCGACGCCGCCCGTGCCTACCTGGACGAGCATGGCGCCGAGGCCGTGCCGGTGCCCGCGGACCGGGCCGCGGAACTCGCCTCGGTGCTCCCGCGCTGGTCGCGCACGGCGATGGCCGCGGTCGCCGCGATCGTGGTCAGCGGCACCTACCAGGCGTGGCGCGAGGTCGGCACGCTGCCAGCGCTGTTCGACACCGACTACGGGCGGCTGCTGCTCTACAAGCTCTGGTTCGTGCTGGCGATGCTCGGGATCGGCTACGTCTCCCAGCGCTGGGTCAGGCGCCACTACCGTCGGGTCGCGCTGGCCATGACACCCGAGACAGAGGCGGTGGTCGCGGGCACCGCCCGCCGGCGAGGCGCGCGGGACGACCCGAAGGGCACCGGGGCGGGCACCGCGCCCGACCTGGGCGACTCCGGGGAGGAGGTCACCGTCGGGGCACTCGCCGCGCTGCGGCGCGGGGTGGTCGCCGAAGCGGTGATCGCGGTGGCCGTGCTGGCCGTGACCGTCGTTCTGATCAACCGTGTCCCCGGCCGTAACTCGTACGCGCCGCCGTTCCACACGACGACCGTCGCCGGACCGCTCACGGTCGACGTGCGGGTATCACCCACCCGGATCGGGCTGGAGGGCGTCGAGGTCACCGTGCGTGATCCACAGGGCCAGCTACAGCGGCTGGTCGAGGCGTCGGTGACGCTGTCGCTCCCCGCGGCCCAGGTCGGCCCGCTCGACGTACCGGTGGTCGCGGCCGGCACCGGGGTGCTGACCACCCAGGAGGCGCAGGTCCCGCTCCCGGGCRACTGGCGCATGACGATCACCCTGCGGATCAATGACTTCGACCAGTACTCCACGATCGTCACCTACCGCGTCCGCTGACCCGTGGGCAGCGCCGTGAGCCCGCCGGCCGACGGCGCTGCGAGAGCCACGGTGAAGAAGCCGCCCGATGCCCGGTAGCGTCGGACATGCGCGCCGCCGAGCGAGCCGCCTCTGCCGCGTGAGACCGCGTCGCCGTCGCGCGGCAGGCGGCCGGACGGCGGCGGACGGGCGAGGGAGCGGATAGATGGGTGCTTCGGCTGATCCGCTGGTGACCGAGCTCTACCGGTACCCGGTGAAAGGGCTGTCCGCCGAGCCGATCGACGAGGTCGCGCTGAGCGTCGGCGAGGGCGTCCCCGGCGACCGGCTGTTCGCGCTCGCGCTGCCCGACACCCAGTTCGACGAGGAACGTCCGGTGGCGCTGCACAAGACACGGTTCCTGATGCTGCAGCGCGACGAGGCGCTCGCCAGGGTCCGCACCGGCTACGACCCGCCTACCGGCCAGCTCAGCGTCGACGACKGCACGCGCCGCTGGTCGGCCGACCTCGGCACCGCGGCCGGGCGGCGCGCCGTCGAGGAGTACTTCGGCGCGCTCGCCGCACCGACCGCCGGCACGTCCGACGCCGCTGCTCGGAGTAACCGAACGGACGGCTCGCCCGGCCTGAACAGTCCGGACGGGGTCCGCGCGCTGCCCCGGCTGGTCGAGGCCCATGGCGGGCACCGGTTCACCGACGCGGGGCCGGGCGGGCCGGACCTGATGCGCGCGGTCTCGGTCGTCAACCTGGCATCCGTGCGCGACCTCGCCCAGCGGGTCGGCCAACCGGTCCACCCGCTGCGGTTCCGGGCCAACGTCTACGTCGACGGCATCCCGGCCTGGGCCGAGCGCGACTGGGTCGGCCGGGAGATCGCCCTGGGCCCGGTGCGGGCCCAGGTGCTCTCCGTCACCCGGCGCTGCGCCGCGACCACCGTCAATCCGGATACCGCCGAGCGTGACCTCAAGGTCGTCAAGGAGCTTTCCGACCACTACGGTCATACCGAATGCGGCATCTACGTCCAGGTGCGCGGCGCAGGCACGGTGCGCCCTGGCGATCCAGTGACTCCGCCGCCGCCCGCGTAACGCCGTCAGCGCCGGGAGTCTCGAGAACGACCACGCCGAGGGGCCGCGCGACAATGGCGAAGCCTCGCGCGGCCGGAGGCGTGCCAGCGATGCGCCGTGGCGGCTTGCCGACCATGGACCAGGACCGGGAGGGCTCGTGCGGGTCGTGATCGCCGAGGATTCGGTGCTGCTGCGGGAGGGACTGTCCCGGCTGCTGACCGACGCGGGGTGCGAGATCGTGGCGGCGGTCGGCGACGGGCCGGCCCTGGTCGAGGCAATCATCGAGCACCGCCCGGACGTCTCGGTCGTCGACGTGCGGATGCCGCCGTCGAACCGTGACGAGGGGCTGCGGGCCGCGATCACAGCCCGCTCCACCGTGCCGGGCTCACCGGTGCTGGTATTCAGCCAGTACGTCGAGAAGCAGTACGCCGCCGAGCTGCTCGCCGACGGCGCCGGCAGCATCGGTTACCTGCTCAAGGACCGCGTCGCCGACGTCCGGGAGTTCGTCGACGCGGTCCGGCGAGTGGCCTCGGGCGGCACCGTGATGGATCCCGAGGTGGTCGCGCAGCTGCTCGTCCGTACCCGGCGCGACGACCCGATGGCCGCTCTGACCCCGCGGGAGCGCGAGGTGCTGCGGCTGATGGCCGAGGGACGCTCCAACGCGGCGATCGCCGGCGAGCTGGTGGTCAGCGCCGGCGCCGTCGAGAAGCACATCTCCAACGTCTTCTCCAAGCTGGGCCTGGAGGCGTCCGGCAGCGACCACCGCCGCGTGCTCGCCGTCCTGACCTACCTCCGCGAGTCCTAGCCGCTTCGGCCGGCCTGGCTGCCCACGCTAGGGCTAGATGTTGGCGGTGGCTCCGGAGCCACCGGTCCCGGAAAGCGACGCCGTGCCGTTGTCCGGCGCGCTGGCCGGAGGACTCGTCGTCTTGGGTGGCGCCGGCGGCGTGGTGGTCGGTGCCGAGGAGGTCGACGGCGGGGCGGTGGTGGGAGCGCCGCCGTCACCTGGCGGAGGCGAGGTGGTCGTGCGGGTCGGCGACGGCGTCGGCGAGGTGGTGGTGCGGGTCGGCGACGGCGTCGGCGAGGTCGTCGTGCGGGTCGGCGACGGCGTGGAGCTGGTGCCCCTGGTGGTGGTCGGCGGAGGCGGCGGGGTGGTCACGGGCGCCGACGAGGCACCCGCCCGCGACGGCGGCGCTGGCGTCGTCGTGGCGATCGGGCGGTCGTCGCTGACGAGCCGCGGCTTGCCGCCCGGGTCCGGGCGGCTGGTGGCGCCGACGGTCGGTGCGGCCGTCGGGCCGGGCGGGGTCGGCTGCCTGGTCGACGCGTCGCCGCCCGCTTTGCCCACCTCCAGGGAGGGCGCCACGATCGCGACGTCGGGAAAGTCCTGGGCGGACAGCTCGGCCGTCGGTGCCGGCCAGTTGAGCGCGGCGGTGATGCCCGCGACCGCCACGACCAACGACGCGGCGACCGCGATCGCCGGGCGGGTACGCCAGTCCGGCCCGTGGCGACGGCGCCCCTCGGCGCCGTCGATCGGCACCAGCGGCGCGCCCTGGCCGTCCGCGTAGTAGTGGCCGTCGGCGTCGTGGCGGTGAGCCGGGAACGGCACCACGTTCGACGCGGGGAGTTCGCTGAGGTCGACGTCCACCGTCGGTGGGTCGACGTCGTCGTCGGGCAGCCGCACTGGGCTGGTGACCGGGTCGACGGCGCTCTGATACTGGGACGACCGCGCCTGCGCGGCGGCGTCCGCCGCGTTGCCGTGGCCGGCCGCGGCCTGGGTGGCCTCGGCGTTGCCATGGCTGGCCGCGGAGCCGCCATCGGAGGCCTTCGCGAGGTTGACGGCGTGGCCGTGTGCTCCGGCGGCGTCCGCCGCCCCGTGACCGGTGGCCTTGGTCAGGTGGTCGGCGGCCGCCTGGGCGGCGTTCCCGCCGTGGTCGTGCGCGGCGCCGACGCCTTTGGTGGTCCCGTGGGCGGCCTTGGTCACGTTGTCGGCGGCCGCCTGGGCGAGGTTCCCGCCCTGGGCGTGGCCGGCCGCCGTCCCCTTGCCCGCCGCCGCCGTGGCGAGGTTCGAGCCGGCCGGTCCCGTACCGGCCGCGGCCACACCGACGTCTCCGGCCGCGCCGGAGGCGACGGTGGGCGCGTCCGTGAGCCCGGCCGCGGCCACGGCGCCAAGGCCGACGGCCCCCGCGACGTCGTGTCGGGTCTCGGCGTCCGTGTCCGTGTCGTCCGCGTTCGGCTCGGCGAACGCGGCGGCGCCAGCCATCGCGACGGCGGCGCCGGTGGTGCGGATCGGCAGCGAGGACGACTCCAGGCCGTAGCCCGTGCGGGAGGCGAGCCGCTCCTGGGCGGCCCGCTCATGCGCGGCGGCGCTGGCTGCCCGGTCGAAGGTGCGCGCGAGGCCGGCGCGCAGGCTGGTCGGCGCGGGCACCACGGCCCCGTCGATCATCTCCTCGGCGCTGACGCCGTGCGGGACGGGGGCGCTACGAGCCTGCGGCGACCCGGACCAGGCCAGCGCGCTGCCTCGGGCGAGCTCCAGCAGCCACGACCGCAGCCGATCCGGCTCGCTCAGCGGGTTCATCCGGGTGCGGGCCACGAGGGCAAACGCCGTGCCGGCCGCGGCGCGGGCGACCGTCGGGTCCCCCAGAACCACAAGGCACATCGAGAAGACGTCGTCCGCGTACCGATCGTAGAGATCGTCAAACGCCTGACGGTCGCCGCGGCGTACTCGTGCCACTAGGTCCGCGTCGCCGCCCATATCGCCCGCCACTCCTGTCGTTCTGTCGGACGCACCAATATTAGGAGCCAGGCCTTCCTTGGGCGTGAAGCTTGCGAAGATCGCCGTGTCGCGCGTTCGACAGCCCATCGGACTTGACGGTGATGGTCGTACTCGACCCATCAGGTGCCGATCCGTGACGCCCCACTCCCGAACATGGTCTCATCTGGGGCTACCGGACGTACAGCAGGTTCTTGGGTGAACCGCGTCGGTTACGGGACAAGTCGCCCCGAGGGACGCCGCCGCCGCCGCTGCCCGCCGGGCCGCTCTGGGCGGGGTCCGAGCGGCCTCGGTGTGCGCCAAATCCGCGCCACATGGCGGTCGCCGGATCCGGAAAATCATTATCTGATGATCCGTGGTGGAGCTGGTGGGAAAAGCTCGAATGAAAGCCGGCGATTCCGTCGCGTATTCGCGGCATGGCCGCCATTGGCGGTCGCCAGAAGCCGAAGGGCAACGCCCAGGGCGCCGGTCCGAAGGTCCGAAGGCGGCGAGCCCGGCCGGTGGTCGCCACCGGCCGGGCTCGGGTGCCCGTCCCTCGGCCGCGGGGGCCGTCTGGCCTCCCTGCCCGCGGGCGCTGGGTTGTCGCGCCGCCTGCCTACTGCGGCTGCTGGGCCAGCTTGACCTGGTCGGTGTGGGTCTGGCCATCGCGGGTGTAGGTGACGGTGACGGTGTCGCCGATCTCGTGTGCGCGCACCGCCGCGATCAGGGAGTCGGTGTCGGCCACCGCCCGGTCGTCGAGCTTGGTGATGACGTCGCCGACCTGCAGTCCGGCCTGCTCGGCGGGGCCGCCGCCGACGAGCGAGCGGATCTGGGCGCCCGCGCCGCCGGTGCCGGTCTGGTTGTTGCCCGTGTCCGACGCGCTCACGCCGATGTACGGGTGAGTCGCGTGACCGGTCGCGATCAGCTGCTGGGCGATCTTCTGCGCGTAGTTGCTGCCGATCGCGAAGCCGACGCCGATGTTGCCGGACTGCTGCTGCTGCTGACCGAACCCGCCGCCACCACTGTCAACGGTCGCGATCGCGCTGTTGATGCCGACGATCTGGCCCTTGCTGTTGACCAGCGGGCCACCCGAGTTGCCCGGGTTGATCGCCGTGTCGGTCTGGATCGCGTCGAGCACCGCGTTCTGGTCCTGCACCTCGCTGTCGCCGGTGCGCACCGGCCGGTGCACGGCGCTGACGATGCCGGAGGTGACCGTCCCGTTGAGGCCGAGCGGGCTGCCGACCGCGACCACCAGCTCGCCGATCTGCAGCGCGTCCGAGTCGCCGAACGTCGCGGCCGTGAGGCCGGTCTTGTTGATCTTGATGACCGCGAGGTCGGAGCTGGGGTCGGTACCCACCACGGTGGCGTCGAGCTGCTCGCCGTTCTGCAGCGTCACAGTGAGTGACCCGCCACTGGAGGCGCCCGACACGACGTGGTTGTTGGTCAGGATGTAGCCGTCCGCGCGGATGATGATGCCCGACCCGGTGCCGGCCTCGCTGCTGGACACCTCGGAGATCGTGACCACGCTCGGCAGGATGACCTGCGCGGCCTTGCTCACGGTGCCGTCGGCGGCCGGCGCGACGGGGGAGTTGTCGGTGTCGCGGGTCAGCCCCGAGCTGGTGACGACCTGGGAGGCGGAACCGTTGCTGTCGGCGACCAGGGCGCCGACGCCGCCGCCGATGCCGCCGCTGACGAGCACCAGCGCGATCGCCGCGGCGATCAGCCGGCGCCGTCCGCCCAGCGGGCCGGAGCGCGCCGAGTCGGTGTTCCGCCCGCCCGGCCCGCCCGGCCCGCCCGGCCCACCGGGGCCGACGGGCGAGCCGTACCCACCACTGGGTGGCGGGTACTGCGGGGTCGTCCACGGCTGGCCGGAAGGCTGGCCCGTCGACCAGGGCGATGGCGGTGACGGTGGCGACTGCGGGGATGGCGGGCCCCACGGGGAGCCCTGCCCGGGGCCTGTTGGCGGGTTGTTGGGGCCCGGCGTGCCCTCGGTGTTGAACACCGCGTGCGTCGGGAGGCCGCCGGTCGCGGCGCCGACCGGGACGGGGCCGGTCGCCGGGTTCGCGCCGCCGGCGTAGGGCATGTGCCCGAACCCGCCGGGCGGCCCCTGGGGAGCCGCGCCGGGTCCGGTGTTCTCGGCCGAGGCCGTCACAGGCGGGGCCCACGGCGAGCGGTACTCGGACGCGGCGTCAGGCACCTCCCGGGCATCGATCGGCCGGCCCTCCGCGTCGTTGTTGCCTGGCGCGGTGGTGTTGAAGGTGGGACGCGTTGTCATGAGATGCACTTTCCCGGCGGACCCTGAGCGATTCCTGAAATCCATCCAACGTTTCCGCTAAGCGGTCTCCATAGGCTATCGGTTATCGGACAGGCGGGTCCGGCGCGGTCGGTCTGCCGACAGCGCCCGGCGCCCTCCTGTCCTGCCGCCCACCGTCCACCGCGTGGCGGGCTGTCCCCGATGGCTGCTGAGGCCGCCGCCTGCGCGGCCGTGGGTTGGGTGAACCGGGCGACCGGCATGGCCGTGCTGGACCGGATCGCGCCCCGCCCGCCACCACCCGCCCTGTCATCCGTTCCCCGCTGGGGCGGCCGGCGGCATTTGCCACCGACCCGCGCGCACGGTATCGCGGATGTCGAGACGCCGGGGTCCCGGGCGCGATCGACGCAGACCGGCACGTCGGCTGGCGGCGGCCCGTCAGGTCAGAGCAGGTCAGACTGGTCTGGCTGGGACCGTCACAGGTTCGACTTGGTCAGGCCGGTGCCGGTGCCGGTGCCGGGCTCACGGGCGGCCAGCAGGTCGCGGATCTCGATCAGCAGCCGGGCCTCGTCGGACAGCACCGGCTCCTCCTCGACCGGCACCTGATCCCGCGTGCGCCGCTCGGCGAGCTTCGCCAGTGGCATCACGACGATGAAGTAGATCACGGCGGCGACGATGAGGAACGTGAGCAGGTCGTTGATGAACGCACCGTAGGCGAACACGCTATTGTGGATCTTGAAGTGCAGGGTGGAGAAGTTCGGCTGTCCGCCGATCGCCGCGATGAGTGGCGTGAAGATGTTCTTCACCAACGATGTGACCAGCGCGGTGAACGCGGTACCGACGACGACCGCCACGGCCAGGTCGATGATGTTGCCGCGCAAAATGAACTGCTTGAACCCTTTGAGCAGGTCCCGCATTTGCTCCCCCTCGTATCTGTCCTTCAGGCACCGGTCGGTGACCCGCGTGGGGCGAGGCCCGCCCGAGCGCGGGCGGGCCGTCCCGCTCCCCGCGGCCGCCGGGGCGGACGTGGGTGCGGGCCGGGCGCCATCTGACTGGCCACCGTAGACGAATGTCTCGAACGCCCGATTGGACGGCCTGAACCGAGCGAAAGCCGGGGGCATCGAGGTGGGGCACCGGATCGATGCGACCGCGTTGCGTGACCGACTGGTCTCCTCCGCGTGCCCGGTGGACGGCAATCCGTCATGATTTCGTCGTCCTATCCGCGTTGGTGCTCGGACGACGGCTTTGCGATCGAAATGCCCAGTGGCATGCTGAATGCTCTGTGGGCGACGAAGGTCCGGTTGATCAGGACCTGYCGCAATGGGGAACCAACGCCGGTGGTACACCGGTGTGAGGCAAAGCTGGCGTGAGGCCCGGATGGAGGCTGCCTGGTGACGGACGGTGCTCGCCGGCCCGGCCCGCCCGACCCGCGTCGGCCCGCGGTGCCAGGGCGTCGCGCTGACGAGACCGACGGATACCGGCAGGACGGCTACGGGCGCGCGTCATACCAGCGTGACGAGTACTACGAGGAACCGGAAGCCCGCCGCCCAACCGGCGGCCGCGGCGCTGGCCGGGCGGACGGCGCCGGCCACCCGGGAGGCGGCCGGCCGGGCTACGAGGGCGGCCGCGGGCGCGCCGGAGGCGAGCAGGGGTACGCCGGGCGCGACCGTGACAGGCCGGGGGCCTGGAGCCCGGACGAGCCCGCCCCGCGAGGCACCGGACCCGCCCGTGGCTACCGGGACGGCGCCCCCGCGCCCCGGCGCGGCGGCTACCAGGACACCGACGCCCGTGCCTCGGGTGGCACGGGTCGCCAGGACGGCTGGGGCGACCGCGACCGCGGACCGGCCGGGCGGGTCAGGCCAGCCGAGGACCCGGAGACAGATGGGTCGCCGGTCGGCACCGGGCAGCCGGCCAGGGGTGGTAGCGCCAGCGGCCGGTTCGCCGCCAGGCCGGGCGCGCCCGGCGGGGAGCGGACCAGGGCCGACGGACCGGGCCGCGTCGACGAGCGTCCCTGGCGTGCCGGAGATCGAGGCGGCGTGTCCCGTGCCGGCGACGCCGGCGGCGACGACGACGAGGGCGGCTTCCAGCCGAGCCGCGGGACCGGGCCGAGCCGTGGGACTGGGCCGAGCCGCGGGACCGGGCCGAGTCGTGGGACCGGGCCGCGCCGCGCGGCCACCGGGGCGGCCGCTTCCGCCGCCTCGCCGTCGCCCACCGGAACCGGCCGTTTCGCCAAGGTCAACGACCCCGAGGACGACGCCGACGAGGGCCTGAGCGGCGGTTCCGGCTCCGCTCGCGAGGCGCCTGACCCCGGGATGGGGCTGTTCCTGCGCCGGCTGGTGATCGCGCTGGTCTGGCTCGGGTTCGCGCTCGGCCTCGGTGTCGGCGCGGGCGTCGTGTGGGAGAAGGTCCGGCCCAGCGGAGAGAGCGCCGTGGYCTCGGCTCCGAGCGCCACGCCGACGGCGTCCGCGCCGGCGGATGGATCCCCGGCCCCGACGGCGAGCGCGTCGCCGACCTCGGCGGTGCCGCCGGACTGGGTCGCGTACACCACCACGGCCAGCAAGGCGAAGTCGACCTTCTCCCACCCCGGTGGCTGGGCGGTACGTGAGGACTCCACCGGGGTGTTCTTCGGTGAGCCGTCGGGGTCGCGGATGGTCGGCGTAGCCCGGCGAACCGGGGTCGACGGTGCCGGCGCGCTTTCCAAGGTGCAGGCGCTCGAGTTCGGCGGCCAGCCGAGCCTCGCCGTCACCGGCTCCGGCGACGTGACCGATCCGGTCTCCGGCGCCAAGGTGCGTGAGCTGACTGGCACCTATGTGAGGCAGGGCCAGAAGGTCTCCTACCTGATGCGCTCGGTCGACGCGCCCGGTGCCGTGTACATCCTGATCGTGCGGGTGCCCGCCGACTCCGACGGGGACCTCGACACCCTGATGACCGCGCTGCGCGCCTCCTTCCAGCCGGCCGCCTGAGGCCGCCGCCACGGAGGTGGAAGACGCCCCGGGTCGCGTCAGGTCGTCTCAGGTCCGTCAGCGGCCGGCGGGAGCCGGGTGGGCGCGCACCGCGCTCAGCAGCTGCCAGATCACCGACGTGGTGGCGAAGGCACTCGGACCGGTGGCCGGGGGCCAGCCATGGTCGACGTTCGGCAGGTAGTAGTCGACGACTCGGGCACCCGCGGCGCAGGTCGACTCAGTGCGCACCGCGTCCGTGGGGCTTGTCGCCTGGTCGGTCGGTACCAGCGTGACCGACGGCGTGGTGGGGACACCGGCGGCAGGGGAGGGCGGCGCCGCGATCGCGGCCCGGATCTGGGCCGGGGTCACCGCCGCGCTGCCCGTGCTGAGGGTCTCCGACAGCCGGGGCGCGCCGTCCGAGCCGGTGGCCGTGACATCGCCGGGGCTGGTCGGGGCCGCGCAGCGGTTCGCGGTCCGGAACGGGGCGAGACTCTGCTCGGTCGAGGTGACCGGCGAGCTGAGCGCCGGCTGCCACGGCGTCCCGGCGGCGGGCACGTACTGGTCCCTGCCGCCGTGCACCGAGACGACCGTGATCGGCGTGCTCGGCCGGCAGCCGGGCCGCTGCAGGCTGCCGGCGACGACCGCGATCCCGGCGAGGTCCTCGGGATGCTCGCAGGCGTACCGGTAGGCCATCATCCCGCCGTTGGAGAGCCCGATGATCACCACTCGGGCCGGGTCGATCGGGTAGTTGGTCTCCATGTGCTGGATCAGCGCATGCAGCCAGCCGACGTCGTCGATCGAAGTGCTGGCCGCCTTGTCGCAGCAGCTGCCCGCGTTCCACGATCCGTCGCTGCCGTCCGGGCTGACCAGCGCGAAGCCAGCGGTCTTCGCCAACTGGTCCAGTCCCCACCCGGCCACTTCACCGCCGTCGTGGTACAGGCTGTGCAGCGCGATGACCAGCGGGTACGGCCCCGCGGTGTCGGAGCCCGGCAGTATCAGCCGCAGGTTGCCGGTCCGGCCGGAGCGTTCGTACGCGTCCGGTCCGGCCGTGCGCGTCGCGGCGGCGGCCGCGGCCGGAGTGGAGCCCGGCAAGGCCTGGGTGGCTGGTCGATCGTCGGCGAGGACTCCACATCCGGCCAGAACTGGCGCGGCGAGCGCGAGGCTGAGAAGCCAGACCGTGACGGCCCGGCGGCAACGAACGGCCGACACAACGCCCATTCTGTCCGGTACTGTCCACCGGTTCGACCGCTGGTCGCCCGTCATGGCCGTCGGTGCTCGCTTTGCCACGTCCTGCCCCGACATGCGCCGCTTCACCCGGCCCACCGGCGGCGATGCCCAGGTCGTCGTCACCCAGCGCCGAGCGCGATCCCGCGGATGAACCGCCCCCCCCGTGAGCGGCCTGCGCCGGCCTCGTGAAGGGCCTCAGGGGCGCCGTCGCCGCGCTTCAGACCCCGTCCCCGCTGCGTCCCACCAATCCGCTCGCCGACCGACGAGAATCCTCCCGACCACCGGATCGGCCGGCACCGACCGGCCACGGCATCCGCCCGCTCGAACGGCGCGTCATGGCCGGCGGCGGGTCGGGTGCCACCTCGCGGCGCCGGATCGGCGGAACGGATCCGGCAGGTCAGCGGCGAGGTCGGCCCAGAGGCTGGGGGTCCGTCAGCCTGGCCGGGTGGGGCTGGAGATGCTGGCCAGCGGCAAGGCCGAGTTGGCAGATCGGTGTGATGGGCGGTTTCGTCGAACTGTCGAGCGTCGTCGGCCTAACTGCGGCACTCTGGGAGTGGGCACCAGCGCGGGCGCCGAGACGGCGCCGACACACGTCGCACCGCCAGGCGAGGCAGGAGACGCGACCGGAGCGAGCAGTCAGCAATCCGGAGGGATAACTCTCGGTGGACGAGATATCGGACATGGACCGTTCCCGCCTGCTTCTTGGGTGGCTGGCGGCGCGGCGGGCGGTGGACCACTGCCTGTCGGATCTGCTTGCCGCCGGACCGGCGGGCGAGCGGCGGGTCCGTGCTCAGCTCGAGCTCGTCGATGACCTGGAAAGCCGTGCTCAGGCTGCCTTCGACCGCTACCGTTCGGCCGCCGAGAAGACCGGTTCCACCTCCAAGCCGGACGCCCACCGGCCCCACCTCAACATCATCCGTGGTGACCGGGCCTGAGCGGCCCTTGTGGACCCTCATCGGCGGGACGCTGATGATCGGCCGATCGGCTGCGGTGAAGGAGACCCGGCGGTTGGCGCCACCGATGGCGACCGCCGTGGACGTCCGGGGCAAGGAACCGGCCGTCTCCGCGGGCGACCCCGCGCCGAGCGGCCTGACGGGCGCCGCGAGCGGCCTGACGGGTGCTACCCGGGGCCGGCGCCGGCCGCTGGTCAGCCAGCGGCGGTTGGTCGGCCAGTGGTTGGTGGGTCARCGGGATGGGAGACGGGATACCCCGATCGCGGTCGCGCCTCCATACGCCCCCCTCCGAGCGTAGGGTCGGCGCGACCGCGGCCGGGCGGGACCGTCCTTGACGAGTAGAGCCCTCCTACTCCACACGTCTGTGGTCCCAACGGCGGAGGGATCCCCATCACCTCCGCCTAGTCTCGACGTCCTGCTCTCTAACTGTCGCCGGTCCAAGCCGCGACTTCGAGGCCTGACCGGCAACGTTATGGGCCCCTACCCAGCTAGGCCGGGCTTACGCGCCCTTTTTGAATAGGTCGGCCGGGACCGTCCTGCCAAGGTTCAGGCATCCGGCGGCCGACTGACCACCGGATTTCGACTTCCCGAGCTGTCAGATGGCCGACAGCCCGCGTGTCTTGCGTCGTGCCCGACCAGCATCCGACGAACCGCACAGGTCACCGTGGCGCCCCTCGAGCGTCTTAGGCGATGATGTCGACCGGGGTGCCGGTCGGCACGGTTCCCGCCAGGCGAGTGATGGCGTCGTTGCTGAGCCGGATGCACCCGTGGGAGACGTCCTGGCCGAGCAGCTGCGGCTGGTTGGTGCCATGGATGCCGATCACCGGATCCTGGCCCTCGAAGGAGTCGAGGGTCGTGGAGAAGCCGCTGAGGCCGAATGCGTACGGACCATACGGACCGCTCGGGTTCGGTGGCTTGAGCAGCTCCGCCAGGTAGAACTGGCCACCCGGCGTCGGAGTGTCCGAGGTCCCGATCGCGACCTTCTCCACAGCGATCGAGGCGCCCGACTTGTAGAGCGTGAGGGTGTGCTGGCCGCGGGACACCACGATCCGGTACGGAGTGCTGCTCGCGGCCACCTGCTCGGCCTTGACCCAGCCGGTCGAGCCGTTCGGCTGGACCGGCAGCAGGACCTGCCACCAGCCCGGCATCTTGGCCGTGACGAGGAGGACGAGCTTCGCGCCGTCCTGATTCGGGTTGGCCAGCCGTAGCTTCGGAGTCGCGGCGGCGCCGGGTGCCCCGGGCGCCGGGTACACCGCGACCGAGTTACCGGTCGCGGTGAGGATCGTGCTGTCCACGCCGACCCCGGCCACGGCGGCCAGCTGGGTCTTCACCGGGTCCGGCATCTGGGTGGGGGTGGCTTCCGGGGTGCCGCCACCCCCACAGCCGGCCGCGGCGACGGCGACCAGAGCCGCCATCACCGCGGCGCGAGCGATCTTGCCGGAGAACCGCATGGATCAGCCGGTGAAGTGCGGGATGCCGGGGACAGCAGCGGCGGGCGGGGCGGTCGGCAGGCTGACCGGAACGGCAGGGAGGGCCGGGGCGCCGGGGCAGGTAGAGAAGCCGACGGCGGGGATCGCGACCAGCAGGACGTTGGTCGCCGCGTCCCATGGCGAGGCGATCACGGCTTTCGAGTGGGTGTTGAGCTTCTGGGTCTCGCCCGGCGCGATCGTCGAGATGCCGCCGCCGAGGTTGATGTCGAACCAGCCGAAGCCGAGTGCCTTGGCGCCGGTGTTCTTGATCGTCCAGTCCGGGCCGTTCGGGCCGCAGGTGGCGGTGATGAGCAGCGGGTTGACCTCGAAGTCCTCGATGCCGTTGATCTCCTTGTCGCAGGGGACCTTGATCGGCGAGAAGGAGTTGAAGGTGTCGCAGCCCTTCTTGAAGTCGATCTCACCGAAGCCCGGGACGACGATCACTCCGGGTGTGCCGGTGGCCGTCGGGCTCGCCGACGTCACCGCGGTGCTGGTCAGGCCGGCCTCGGGCGTCGGCGTCGGCGTCTCCGTCGAGGTGGCCGTGGCCGTGGCGCCGGGCGGGATGACCGCGGGCGGGCTGATGGTMACGCCGAGGCCGTTCGTCACGGGAGTCGCCGTGGCCGTGGGGCTGGCCGACGGGCTGGAGGCCGCTTCGGGGCTGGCACTCGGCGAGGGGGAAGCCGCCCACGCCGGAGCACCCACGGCGATCACCGCCGCGCCGATAGTGCCGGCCACGACGGCCCGCATTCTGGATTTACGCATGAATCCGTCTCCCTCGCAGACCGGCCCGCGCGGTTGCCACCCACGAGGGCTAGTTGGYCCGAGCCGACGGGGGCACTTCCCCTGCGCGCGCACCGGTACCGGTCAGGAACGGTACCAACAAGGCATAGCGGATACACAGGTAGGGTTACGATCTAGCGCTGCCGTTGGGTGTCGGTTTCCACGTAGGAAGCTTGTCCCACCACTAAGGGCGAGTTTTGCCATTGAGTGACAATCTCGCGGCGGGCCCCGCCGACCCCACGCCGGAGTGCGCCAGGCAGGTCACAGCCCGCCTGGTCCGGCGGGCGACCTGTGCGTCCCGTAAGCCGAGCCACCCCCGCACCTACGCGAAACGGCCGGTCCGCCTCCCGAAGGAGGACCGGACCGGCCGTTCTGTCGAGCGTCGCGTGGCGGCTACAGGTGCTCGACCACGAACTCGACCGCGCCGGTGAGCGCCTCCACGTCGGCCGGGTCGACCGCCGGGAAACACGCGATCCGCAGCTGGTTGCGGCCGAGCTTGCGGTATGGCTCGACGTCGACGACGCCATTCGCCCGCAACACCTTCGCGACCGCCGCCGCGTCCACTCCGTCGAAGTCGATCGTGACGACCACCTGCGAGCGATGCGCCGGGTCGGTCACGAACGGCACCGTGTAAGGGGTCTTCTCGGCCCAGGTGTAAAGGATCGAGCTCGACTCGGCGGTCCGGGACACGCACCAGTCCAGCCCACCCTGCCCGAGCATCCAGTCGAGCTGCTCGGCGAACAGGAACAGCGTCGCCACCGCCGGGGTGTTGTACGTCTGGTCCTTGGTGGAGTTGTCCAACGCGGTGGTCAGGTCCAGGAACGGCGGGATCCACCGGTCCGTCGCCCTGATCTCGGCGAGCCTCGCCTGCGCCGCCGGCGACATCAGCGCCACGAACAGGCCACCGTCCGAGCCGAAGCACTTCTGCGGCGCGAAGTAGTAGACGTCCGTCTCGGACACGTCGACCGGCAGGCCGCCCGCGCCGGAGGTGGCGTCGACCAGGTGGAGCGCGCCCTCGTCGGCACCGACCGGCCGGCGCACCCGCTTGGCGACACCGGTGGACGTCTCGTTGTGCGGCGTGGCGTACACGTCGACGCCCGCCAGCGGCGACCAGTCCGGGTGGGTGCCCGGCGCGGACTTCACCACCGAGGGCTCACCCAGGAACGGGGCGCCCTTGGTCGTGTCCGCGAACTTGCCGCCGAACTCGCCGAACACGAGGTGCTGTGCGCGCTCACGGACCAGGTTGAACGCCGCGGCGTCCCAGAACGCCGTGGACCCGCCGACGCCGAGCACGACCTCGTAGCCATCCGGCAGCGAGAACAGCTGGCCGAGCCCGGAGCGAACCCGTCCGACCAGGTTCTTCACCGGCTTCTGCCGGTGCGAGGTGCCGAGCAGCCCGGTTCCGCTCGCGGCCAGCGCCGCGACCGCCTCCGGACGGATCTTCGACGGGCCGCAGCCGAACCGGCCGTCGACCGGCCGCAGCTCGTCGGGAAGAACGATGTCGGTATCAGGCACTGGCTACATCCCCCAGGGGCCGCGGCGCCGGACCGACGTAGCGCGCGGACGGCCGAATGAGCCGGCCGGTGCGCTTCTGTTCCATCACATGCGCGCTCCAGCCCGCGGTCCGGGCACAGGTGAACATGGACGTGAACATATGCGCCGGCACCTCGGCGAAGTCGAGTACCACGGCCGACCAGAACTCGACGTTCGTGCGCAGCGGCCGGTCTGGGTAGCGGTTGGTGAGCTCCTCGATCGCCGCCGCCTCCAGCGCCTCGGCGACCTCGTAGCGGGGCGAGCCAAGGTCGCGGGCGGTGCGCCGCAGTACCCGGGCACGCGGGTCCTCGGCCCGGTACACCCGGTGGCCGAAACCCATCAGCCGCTCGTGGTTGTCCAGCGCGCGCTTCACGTAGCCGACCGGGTCGCCGGTGCGTTCCACCTCGTCGAGCATGGCGAGCACCCGGGACGGCGCGCCGCCGTGCAGCGGGCCGGACAGCGCGCCGACCGCGGCGGACAGCGCCGCCGCGCAGTCAGCGCCGGTGGAGGCGACCACGCGGGCGGTGAACGTCGACGCGTTCATGCCATGCTCGGCGGCCGACACCCAGTACGCGTCGACGGCCTGGACGTGCTTGGGGTCCGGCTCGCCACGCCAGCGGATCATGAACCGTTCGGTGATCGTGCGTGCCCTGTCGACCTCGGTCTGCGGCACCGCCGGCTGGCCGAGGCCGCGGGCGGACTGCGCGACGAACGACAGCGCCATCACGGAGGACCGGGCGAGGTCCTGGCGAGCCTGCTCGTCCGGGATGTCGATCAGCTGGCCGAAGCCCCAGTAGGGGGCGAGCATGGCCAACGCGCTCTGCACGTCGACTCTTATGTCGCCGGAGTGCACCGGCACCGGGAAAGGCTCGGCCGGCGGCAGGCCAGGCTCGAAGGAGCCGTCGACCAGGAGGCCCCACACATGGCCGTAGTCGACCTTGCCGACGAGATCCTCGATGTCGACGCCGCGATAGCGCAGCGCGCTGCCTTCCTTGTCCGGCTCGGCGATCTCGGTCTCAAAGGCGATCACGCCTTCCAGACCGGGCTTGAAATCGCTTGTCTTCTCGGCCATCGAGTCCGGATCTCCGCTCTATGTATCGCAGTGATTGCGTCCCCCGCGGCGAGCATCCTGCCGCCCGGGGCCCGGCGACGCCACGAACAGGCCCCGCCGACCATCCAACCCCTGGCAGGGGACGATCGTCCTGTCCGGGGCCGCAGGGAAACCCCCAGTGACGGGGAGGTGTCGTACTTCACATCCCGCGAAGCGGTCAGGCAGGTGAAACCTGCGTGTTACGGAGAGAACGGCGTACTGGTTCCGCCGGCGGCCTTTACTGCCGCGAGACCGCCRCTCTCTACCGGGAGCTCCGGTTCCCCGTGGCCCCGCGAGCGATGCCAGGATCGGCCCATGGCCGCCCCCGAGCCCGAGCCCACCCGGCCACGGTCTGCTTCGTCACCATCGGACCTGCCCCGCTCTGACTACGCCCACTCCGGTCAGGTCCATCCCGGACCCGCCCGCCTCGCTCGGGTCCCGGCGGAGGCCGACGCCCAGCTCGGCGCCGACCTCGCCGCGGTGCGCCGCGGTTATGGCGGTGGACGGCTTGACGAGAGCGACCTGGCGTCGACCTGGCTGGAGCAGTTCGCGCACTGGTTCGCCGACGCCGCCGCGCCTGGCTCCGGGGTGCTCGAGCCGAACGCCATGGTCTTCGCCACCGCCGACGCGGCCGGCCGGCCGAGCGCCCGTACGGTCCTGCTGAAGGGGTTCGGCGCCGAGGGATTCCTCCTCTTTACCAACTACACGTCCCGCAAAGGTCGGGAAAGCGCCGCCAACCCGCACGGCAGCCTGGTCTTCCCCTGGTACTCGCTGGAACGCCAGGTGATCGTGGTGGGGACCGTGGAGCGAGTGTCGGTGCAACGTTCTGCCGAGTACTTCCACTCTCGCCCCCGGGGCAGCCAGTTGGGCGCCTGGGCCAGCCACCAGTCGGCGGTGCTCTCGTCCCGGGAGGAGCTCGAGCGCCGCGACGCGGAGCTCGTCGAGCGCTGGCCGCCCGGGACGTCGATCCCGGTCCCGCCGTTCTGGGGCGGGCTGCTCGTGGTCCCGGAGACCGTCGAGTTCTGGCAGGGCCGCCCCGACCGCCTGCACGACCGCCTCCGCTACCGCCGCACGGCCCCACTTACCGGTAGGCCGGCCAGCGCGGTGGCAGCGGACGACAGTGAGGGGAGGTCGACCAAGGTGGACAGCGAGGAATGGTGGACAGTCGAGCGGCTCGCACCCTGACCCGGAATGGGCACGTGTGCCCCGCCGCCATGGCCGAGGTCCGTTCCCGGCTGCGCGACTGACGATGACCGCTCCAGCCCGAGCGGCTGACCAGGGCGACCGGTCACGTGCTGGAGGACGGCCCAACCAGAGCCGCCAGCGGGCTTGATCGCCAGATGTGTATCGAAATCCGAACTGGCGGGGCTTGGGCATTCGGATCCCGGTACACATCTGGCGATCATGGTTGGCCGGCGGAGACGAAGAAACCCCGGCTCGGGTCGAGCCGGGGTTTCTTGCGGGTCTTGCGGGTCTTGCGGGTCAGTCGCTCAGCCGAAGGCCTGCGCCGGGTGGGTGCGGGGGCCTAGCGCAGCGGGCGCTCCGGGGCGGCCTGGGCGGCCTGGGCGGCGATGGCGTCCACGTCCGCGTCCTGGGCGGCGGAGCGGGTCGACATCGGGACGTAGGAGCGCTCGTCGTAGCCGACGTAGAGCTGGCGCGGGCGGGCGATCTTCTGCTCGGGGTCGAGCAGGCCCTCCTCCCACTGGGCGAGCCAGCCCGGCATCCGGCCGATCGCGAACAGCACCGGGAACATCTCCACCGGGAAGCCCATCGCCTGGTAGATGATCCCGGTGTAGAAGTCGACGTTCGGGTAGAGCTTGCGGCTGATGAAGTAGTCGTCCTCGAGCGCGATCCGCTCCAGCTCCATCGCCAGGTCCAGCAGCGGGTTCGTGCCGGTGACCTTGAACACCTCGTCGGCGATCTGGCGGATCACCCGGGCGCGCGGGTCGTAGTTCTTGTAGATCCGGTGGCCGAAGCCCATCAACTTCTTCTTGCCGTCCTTCACCTGCGCGATGAAGCCCGGGATGTTCTCCGGCGAGCCGATCTCGCGCAGCATCCGCAGCACCTGCTCGTTGGCGCCGCCGTGCAGCGGGCCGTAGAGCGCGGCGATCGCCGCGGCGGCGGCCGAGAAGGGGTCGGCCTCGGAGCTGCCGACGGCGCGCATCGCGTTCGCGGAGCAGTTCTGCTCGTGGTCCGCGTGCAGGATGAACAGCACGTCGAGGGCGTGCTCGAGGACCGGGTCCGGGTCGTACTTGAGCTCCGTCGCCTTCCACATCATGTTGAGGAAGTTGCCGGCGTACGACAGGTCGTTGTCCGGGTAGACGTACGGGAACCCGACGGAGTGCCGGTAGGAGTACGCCGCGAGCGTGGTGATCTTCGCGATCAGCCGGACGATCTGCAGCCGGCGCAGCCCCGGATCCTTGATCTTCTTGGCGTCCGGGTAGAAGGTCGACAGTGCGCCCACGGACGAGACCAGCATGCCCATCGGATGGGCGTCATGGTGGAAGCCGTCGATGAACTTCTTGATCGACTCGTGCACCAGGGTGTGGTGCGTGATCTCGTCTTCCCAGGTGAACAGTTCGTCCTTGGTCGGCAACTCTCCCGCGAGCAGGAGGTAGGCGACCTCCAGGAAGCTGCTCTTCTCCGCGACGTC
This sequence comes from Pseudofrankia sp. EUN1h, assembly GCF_001854645.1. Lineage (NCBI taxonomy): Bacteria > Bacillati > Actinomycetota > Actinomycetes > Frankiales > Frankiaceae > Pseudofrankia > Pseudofrankia sp. EUN1h. Next base: position 107,680 of record NZ_MBLN01000036.1, read on the forward strand.
CTGGATTGGGTAGCCGCGGTACCGCAGGATGCCGGCGTCGCCGTCGATGAACGTGATGGCGCTGCGACAGCTCGCCGTGTTGGTGAACGCAGGGTCGTAGGTCATCAGCCCGAAGTCGGCGTCGTCGACCTTGATCTTGCGAAAGTCGGCCGCGGGCACGGCGCCGTCTTTAATCGGAATCTCGTAGCTACGACCGGTGCGGTTGTCGGTCACGGTCAGGGTGCTGACCTGCTCGGACACGCCGGGCTCCTCTCGCTGTGGCAGCGCAGTCGGTCGACGGGCTGGCACGACGCCGGCGCCACGAGTCCGGGTAACGGAAGCCCTCGCGCCGGTTTGCTGGCAGTTCGTTACTCCCAAGTCTGGCCGCTCGGCGCGCCACATGCGCGTGATCGGAGTGGAACATCCGACGTGGGTTGCGCCACCCGGTCCGTCCCGCGTAGCCGGGTTGGTCTGCTGCGTCGCCACAGCCATGCGTAGCGCCCTGAGCTAGCCACAATTCGTGGTCGTAACGCTCGTCGACCTTGGTTCCGGTAGCTCTCGATCGTTATTGGTGGGAACGCGTTGTGTATCAGGTATCGCCTGGCGTGTGCCCGTAGTACCGGATTGCCCGCCCGGTCCCCACTGCCCTTGGCATCGCTTCGAGAGGACGGCAAAAGAGTCTATTTGCCGATATTTGAAATTACGTAGAGTAGTTTAAAACGCACCGAACGAGACCATCTGGCCCCGGTCGAGCTCGACGAACGGTCGGGCCCAGCGCGCCGAGGCGGTCAGCCCTGGCTGGGCAGTGGAACGGCGGACGGATCGTCGTCCGCCCGGTCGCGTAGCCAGGCCAGCACCGCCAGGATCCGGCGGTTGTCGTCCGCGGTGACCTGAAGATCCAACTTCGCCAGCACGCTCGCGACGTGGTTCTCCACGGTCTTCGGAGAGAGGTGCAGCACGGCGCCGATGCCCTGGTTCGACCGTCCCTCCGCCATGTGGCGCAGCACGGTCCGCTCTCGGGCGGTCAGCCGGGCCAGCGAGCTCGCCTGGCGGCGATGCTCGAGCAGCGGGGCGACGATCTGCTCGTCCACAACCAGCCGGCCCGACGCGACCCGGCGCAACGCGTCCAGCAGCGTGTCGACGTCGTCGACCCGGTCCTTGAGCAGGTAGCCCACCCCGCCGGAGCCGTCGCCGAGCAGCCGCACGGCGTGCGGTGCCTCGGCATACGTCGACAGCACCACCACGCCGATCTCCGGGTGGGTCGCGCGCAGCCTCTCGGCGGCCCGCACGCCCTCGTCGACGAAGGTCGGTGGCATCCGGATGTCGAGGATCACCGCGTCCGGGGGATCGGTGGCGACGGCGGCCAGCAGCGCCTCGGCTGTCCCGGCGGCGACCGTCACCTCGACGCCGACGCGGCGCAGGAGGAGGACCAGGCCGTCGCGAAAGAGGGCCGAGTCGTCGGCGACGGCTACCCGCATGAGAACCCCGTCGCTCAGGTGATCGGGATGGCCGCGGTGAGCGTCGTGCCGCTGCCCGGCGGGCTGCTGATGGTCAGACGGCCACCCAGCGCGTGGAGCCGGTCGCTCAGCCCGGCGAGGCCGCCGTCCGGCGTGGCCCGCGCGCCGCCCTGGCCGTTGTCGGTGACGGTGAGGGTGAGGGTGAGGGGGGTACAGGTGATCGTGACGGCGGCGGCGGTGGCCTGGGCGTGCTTGACGGCGTTGGTGAGCGCCTCGCAGGCGGTGTAATACGCGCTGGCCTCGATGGCGGGGGCGAGACGTTCGTCTGGGGCGGTGATGGTGATCGCGAGGGGAAGCGCGTCCGCGACGGCCTCGAGCGCGGGGGCGAGACCGCCGCCGGCGAGGAGGGCGGGGTAGAGGCCGCGGGCGAGGGTGCGCAGCTCGGCGAGGGCGGCGGCGAGGTCGCCGCGGGCGGCGTCCAGGGCGGCGAGGGTTTCGGGCTCGGTCGTGGTGTGGCGGGCGACGCCGAGGCGGGTACCCAGCGCCAGGAGCCGTTGCTGGGCCCCGTCGTGGAGATCGCGTTCGAGGCGGCGGCGGGCCTCGTAGGCGGCCGCGTTGGCGCGGGCGGACGAGGCGACGATCTGTTCGAGACGGGCGTCGGCGGTCGCCTTCAGCCGGACGTTCTCCAACGCGACCGCGAGCGCCTTCACCGTCACGTCGACGAAGTCCCGGGGTCCGCCCTGCCGGGCGTTCAGGACGACCACCGCGAGGGGGCGGCCGTCACGGTCGCGCAACGGGAATCGGACGATGCCCTTGGCGGGGTCCGGGGGATCAGCCGGCGCGCCGTTCGCGACGATGTAGCGCTTGTCGTCCTCGACCCACAGATGGATCTCGCCCGTCGGGTCACCCAGCGCCGTCCGCAGCACTCTCCTGACGTCCGCCAGCGACGGCGGCACCGGCAGTGACGCCAGCAGCAGCGTGGTCCGTTYGCGGGCCAGCCGGCAGCGCACCGCCGCGGCGGCGAACGATCCGGGGATCGYGAGCAACGCGAGGACCGTCGGAAGGTATAYGCGGCCCCCCGGCGCCATCCMGAACAGCGTGGTGAGGAGGCAGGCCGTCGCCAGCACGAGCATCACCGGGGCCAGGAAGCGGCACTCGGACCTGCTCGTGCGTATCTGCCCGTCACTCGGTGGCGAGACCAGAGACCACGCCATGTCAGCACACCCTCCGATGCTGAGGAGCCATGTCATAAGCCTGACACGGTCCGTCACAGCCTCGGCGCCAGGATGGGGGTAACCACCTACCTCGTCGTCCAGATCCGCCCGTTGGTGGTCTTACGTCGCCCGAGCGGTGGCTTCCGAAGGGTCGTCCGGGCGAGAGCTCGCCGATGGTCCCTTCCGCCGGGCCCGCGAGGGGGCCCGGTACATCCTGAGCTTCGCTAACGAGTACCGTCGGACGATGGAGACCGCGGCGATGCCCGAACTCGCGTCGGCGTTGCGCTTGTCCGTCATGCGGCTGTCCCGACGGATGCGTCAGGAGCGTTCCAGCAGCCTCTCGCCGACGCAGATCGYCGCGCTCGCCACGCTCGAGCGGCACGGCCCGATGACGCTCGGCGAGATCGCCGCGCACGAGCGGGTGCAGCCGCCGTCGATGACCAGGGTCATCACCTATCTCGCGGACGCCGGCCTGGCCGCGCGGTCCGCGCATCCCACCGACGGCCGTCAGGTCATCGCGGAGATCACCGCGGCCGGCCGCGCCCTGCTCGAGTCCGACCGGCGCCGGCGGGACGAGTGGCTGGCCGAGCGCCTGACCCAGCTGTCCGATGACGACATCGCCGCGCTCGGCCGCGCGGCTCCCATCCTCGAACGCCTCGCCGGGTCCTGACCCTCGCCGGTTCCGACCCTCGGTGGCGCCCCCGCCGTGCCGGTGTTCCCCCCACCGCCCCGGCGCCCGGCCTGGCGGCCGTCACAGCTCGACCCAGCCGCCGCTGTCCCGCGAGCGGCGCGCGGCGTCTCGCAGCCTGGTGACGGTCAGCAGGTCGTGCACGGTGGCGCCGCGGACCATCGCGGGGTCGCCCAGCTCGACCGCGCGCACCAGGTCGTAGGCCGCCTCGACCAGGCCTGGACGGTCGGAGGCCGGGGCGGGTGTCCAGACGGTGCGCACTCCGTCGTGGTCGGCCAGCCGGACCCGGCGGCCCTCGACGACGATCCGCCCCCGCTCTCCACACAGCGTGAACGTCGCCTCGTCGAGCGTCCCGCCCATCTGCTCGTGCACCAGGACCGTCGCGCCGCTCGCGGTCAGGAGCGCGAGGGTGACGGGCGCGGTCTCCGTGAGCCGGCGCGCCGGCATGACCTCCGGATCGGCGCACACGGCCAGCACGTCGCCGCACCAGCGGACCGTGAGATCGAGGATCTCCGCCCGGCCCAGCGGCCCGGACGGCGCACCCACCACCGTCATCTGGGTGAGGCGGCCGAGCGTGGGCACCGATTCCTGCACGTGCCAGGCGGCCGGCCATGCCCGGTCGTCGAAGGCGACGACATGGGCGAGGTCCGCGTCCTCGGCGACGTCGGCCACGGCGCGCAGCGCGGCGGGGTCATCGGTCACCGCGCGCACCATCAGCACGTGCAGCCCCGCCTCGGCGGCTCGCTGGGCGATCAGATCCGAAGCCGGCGGCGCCAGCTCGATGCACACGGCCTCGATGTCGTCCGACAGCAGCGCGACCAGGTCGGCGTAGGCCCGCGGCGCCTCGATGTCCGCCGCCCAGGCCAGCGACTCCAGCGGCTCGGGCGCGAGCAGCCCGACCACCTCCAGCCCGGCCTCCCGCAGCAGCGCGGCGGTCGCGCGCTCCGAACCGTCGGTGACCAGCGCGGTGACGACCGRCAGCCGCGCGGGGTCCGCCAGGCGCCGCGCGGCGCGCTGTCGCTCCCGCCAGGCCCGCGCGACCATCGGGTCGCGCGGGCCGACAAGCTCAGGCACGGTGGTCATGGCTAGAGATAGTGCCCCTGCCCGGCGCCCGGTGAAGGCCGCTCCGCGCGAGCCATGCCGGCGAATCCCGCGGCGGCAGGGCGCTTCGGCCGCTGGCGGCCGGGGTGAGGACCAAGGAGGACGCGATGTCCGCTGAGCCGACCGCGGCCGGGCGGGGCCTCGCCCGGGAAGCGCCGCCTTCGGGTGTGACTTCCGCGACTCCTGTGACCTCCCGGACGTCTATGACCTCCGCCACCTCCGCCACCTCCGGGACGTCCGGGGGCCGTCCGGCCGGGGCGAGGCTGTTCGTGGCCGTCACACCGCCGGTCGAGGTGATCGAGGCGCTGGTCGCGGCGGTCGGTCGGGCCCGGCCAGTGGCGCCGGCACTGCGCTGGGTCGACCGGGAGCGGATCCATCTGACATTGGCGTTCCTCGGCCCGGTCGACGACGCGCCGCGCGCGGATCTGGCTGATCGGCTCGGCCGGGTGGCGCACCGCCACCCTCCGGTCGCCGTGGAGCTGGCGGGGGCGGGCCGGTTCGGGCACCGGGTGCTGTGGGCGGGCGTCACCGGCGAGTTGGCCCCGTTGGCCGCCGGGGTTCGGCGCGCGGCGGCCAAGGCCGGGATCGCTGGCCTCGACGATCGGCCGCTGCGCGCGCACCTGACGTTGGCGCGGGCGCGCGACGACCGGCGGCCGGGACAGGACGGTGGCGGCCGAGCCGCCTCCGGACGGGAGCGGGGGCCGGGCGCCGCCGACCTGGAACCGGCGCTGGTGGCGCTCGGGGAGCTGCCGGCACTGGCGTGGACGGTCGACCATTTCGATCTCGTGAGGAGCGTGCTGGGCCCTCATCCGCGCTACACCGTCGAGTCCACGTGGCCTCTGGTTGGGGCCTGATTCGACCTCGCCCAGCGGTCAAAAATCCACTTTGTTCAGTCAAGTACTTGAAAAGTGAATTACAACACATCATGAAAACGTTGGCGGCCGCGCTACGAGTGTGTTTCCGTTGCTTTCGTGCTGAAGCCGGCCTACCTGGTGACCAGGGGCTACATCGACCTGCTCCGGGTCGCCTCCGCGGCCTGTCCGGTCCGCTGAAGACCCCGTCGCCCTAGCCGCCAGCCACTCCCCGCTCGCCCGCGTCGCCGGTCTCCCGGCGTCGCGGCCGACCACCTCGCGCCGCCAGACCGGTCGCGAACCAGACCTCCTCGCCGCGCCCGTCGACGAAGCCGGCGGCGAGCACGAGGTCACCGCCCCCGGCCGGCGCAGGTCCGTCCCAGCTTCGAGCCATCCCCGCTTCGAGCCGACCCCACCGGCGCAGCCATCGTCACGCCGCCGCTCGTCCCGCGCCGCCCTGCCTGAGGAGATCCACATGCCGCCGCAGCCCGCCACCGTCCCCGCGCCTCCGACCTCGCCGCGGGTGCCCGCGCTCGCGACCATCCATACCGTCCGCCGTCCGGCGGGCGCGCCGGACGAGCCCACCGGGGCCGGGGCACGTGCCCGGGCCGGTGCGCCGGGCGGCCCCGCCGAGCGCTTCGACCTTCGCCAGCTCCATCGCGCCCCCGTCGCCGTGCGCGCGGTGACCGGGGCCGCAGCGGCCACGTCGGGAGCCGGCGGCAGCCCGTTCGGCCCGGCCGGGGCGTCGGGCGGGCGCGGCGGGCTCACGGTCGACCGGTCCGCCTGGGCTGCCTGGCTCGACGGTGAGCTGCTGGACCTCACGTACCTCGAGTTCGAGGTGCTCGACTTCCTGGTCCGCCACCCCGGCCGGGTGTACTCACGGGCGGCGCTGCTTCGCCACGTCTGGGGACACCACGTCGACGACGACCCCGGCCAGGCCGGGCGCACCGTCGACGTGCTGGTGACCCGGCTGCGCCGCAAGCTCGGAACCGAGCACCGATTCCGGATCGAGACCGTCCGCCGGGTCGGCTATCGCTACCGTCCCGCCGCGGCCGACAGGCTCGGCTGACGGCGCGGTGGGCCGGGACGGTGGCCTCGGTGCCGCCGTACCGGCCCCATCCGCGTGATCCTGGTCCAAATCACCTCGAGTTCTGGCTGCATGGTGGCGGCGGGAACTGTTGGGTAGAGACGTGAATCCGTCGACGGAGTTCGCCGAGAGCCCTCCGGCCACGCGAGGCCTCGCCCTCGCGTGGCCGTCGGCGGGGAAGGGCTGGTGGGGCACCCGATGACGGACGCGGACTTCCTCGCGGATGTCGACCCAGCACTGGCCGAGGTGCCGGACACGGCCCGGGAGCCACGGCCGGTGGTGCTGGGCCGCCGCGCGCCGGGGGCCGCGCCCACCGTCGACGCGGGGGCGCTACGGCAGGTCTTCCGCCGGCACGCGGCCGGTGTCGCGGTCGTCACCCTGACCGGGCCCGCCGGCCCGGTGGGGTTCACCGCGACGTCGGTCACGTCGCTGTCGGCCGCGCCGCCGCTGCTGTCGTTGTCGCTGTCGGCCACGTCGTCGAGCGCGCCCGCGATGCTGGCCGCCGAGACGCTGGTGGTGCACCTGCTCTCGTCCGATCATGAGGAGATCGCGCGCCGGTTCGCGACGAGCGGCGTCGACCGGTTCGCGCCGCCGGTCCGCTGGCGCACCCTGCCGACCGGCGAGCCGGTGCTGTCCGACGCGGCCGTGTGGCTGCGGGCGAGGATCGAGCATCGGATCGCGGCCGGCGAGAGCTACCTCGTCGTCGCCGAGGTGGTGGACAGTCGGATCGACCGGACGGACGAGCCGCTCCTGTACCACGACGGCCGTTACGGCACGATCTCCGAGGCGCTCGCGCGGAACGAGGCACCCGGGTCAGACCCGGCTCCCGAGGGTTAGTAGCCCGTGCGCCTGACGGCGCACCCTGATCGGGTGAAAACTGTCTGTGGATCGTCTGGCTGACGTCGTGCCGCCTTGG